>NZ_NBYR01000004.1:0-231285 GCF_002119345.1 Halomonas sp. CSM-2
TAAAAACACAGCACTCTGCTAACGCGTAAGCGGACGTATAGGGTGTGACGCCTGCCCGGTGCCGGAAGGTTAAGTGATGGTGTTAGCCGTAAGGCGAAGCTCTTGATCGAAGCCCCGGTAAACGGCGGCCGTAACTATAACGGTCCTAAGGTAGCGAAATTCCTTGTCGGGTAAGTTCCGACCTGCACGAATGGCGTAATGATGGCCACGCTGTCTCCACCCGAGACTCAGTGAAATTGAAATCGCCGTGAAGATGCGGTGTACCCGCGGCTAGACGGAAAGACCCCGTGAACCTTTACTATAGCTTCACACTGGACGCTGATGTTGCCTGTGTAGGATAGCTGGGAGGCTTAGAAACCCGGACGCCAGTTCGGGTGGAGCCAGCCTTGAAATACCAGCCTGGCATCATTGGCGTTCTCACTCAGGTCCGTTATCCGGATCGAGGACAGTGTGTGGTGGGTAGTTTGACTGGGGCGGTCTCCTCCCAAAGCGTAACGGAGGAGCACGAAGGTACCCTCAGCACGGTCGGACATCGTGCAATGAGTGCAAGAGCATAAGGGTGCTTGACTGCGAGACAGACACGTCGAGCAGGTGCGAAAGCAGGTTCTAGTGATCCGGTGGTTCTGTATGGAAGGGCCATCGCTCAACGGATAAAAGGTACTCCGGGGATAACAGGCTGATACCGCCCAAGAGTTCACATCGACGGCGGTGTTTGGCACCTCGATGTCGGCTCATCACATCCTGGGGCTGAAGTCGGTCCCAAGGGTATGGCTGTTCGCCATTTAAAGTGGTACGCGAGCTGGGTTTAGAACGTCGTGAGACAGTTCGGTCCCTATCTGCCGTGGGCGTTGGATGTTTGAGAAGGGCTGCTCCTAGTACGAGAGGACCGGAGTGGACGCACCTCTGGTGTTCCGGTTGTCACGCCAGTGGCATTGCCGGGTAGCTATGTGCGGACGGGATAACCGCTGAAAGCATCTAAGCGGGAAGCCCCCTTCAAGATGAGACATCCCTGAGGCCTAGAGCCTCCTGAAGGGCCCAGCGAGACCAGCTGGTTGATAGGCACGGTGTGGACGCGCTGCAAGGCGTTGAGCTAACGTGTACTAATGGCCCGTGAGGCTTGACCCTATAACACCCAAGGGGTCTGGTCGTGATGATAACGATGAGTGTTGAAGCACTCAGAGAACCGGATACGCGTACTGAGGCAAGTGTTGATGACACAGGGCTTGGTAAGAGACGCACACAAAGCACAGCATGATAGGCATTTAAAGTTACGCCTGACGACCATAGCAAGCGTGAACCACCTGATCCCTTGCCGAACTCAGCAGTGAAACCGCTTCGCGCCGATGGTAGTGTGGGGTCTCCCCATGCGAGAGTAGGTCATCGTCAGGCACTTATTTAACGAAGCCCCGGCCATTTGGTCGGGGCTTTGTTTTTAGGGGTCTCCCCATGGACCCGTTTGTCGGGAACAAACGGGAACCGCTTTAGCGGGCCCGAAGGGCGAGTCTCAGGATGAGACGAGTAAAGTAGCGGAGAGCCGCCCTGGTCATCGTCAGGCACCTATACCGCAGAAAACCCAGCCAACCGGCTGGGTTTTTTGTTTACGGGGCTTCCCATGGAGAGTCCTGAATGGTCGGCCTCAGGATGGCCTGCCCCCGGAGCGCCGGCCGGATCATCGTCAGACACTTATTCGAACCCCCCCCAGCCTCTTCGAGACTGGGGGATTTTTTATGCCGCTCTAGTTAACCGCATTATGGTCGGGGGTGTTTGTTTATCTGGCTAGCTTTTGTGTCAAAATACTGCCCCCAAGGAGGAATGTCATGACACAAATGCGCTGGGAAGAGTTACTTTCCCCTAAACGGCTCCACGACCAACGCTCGACCAGTACCCGCGAAATAGGGCGTAGTCCGTTTCACAAAGATCACGACCGCATTGTCTTTTCCGGTTCTTTCAGGCGCCTTGGACGTAAAACGCAGGTCCACCCCCTGACTGAAAACGATCATATCCACACCCGCTTGACCCACTCGTTGGAAGTCGGCTGTGTGGGACGCTCTTTGGGCATGATTGTGGGCGAGCTGTTACGCGAGAGGTTGCCGAAATGGATAACACCTGCTGATTTGGGAGTGATCGTTCAAACGGCATGCCTGGGTCATGATATTGGTAACCCTCCTTTTGGGCACGCCGGTGAGTATGCCATTCGTGATTGGTTTCAGCGTGCTCAGAGCAGCGGCCTGTTAGAAGGTCTGTCAGAGGCTGAGCGCGAGGATTTGTTGACCTACGAGGGCAACGCCCAGGGGTTTCGAGTGATTACCCAGATCGAATATAACCAGTTCAATGGCGGTATGCGACTTTCTGCGGCGACACTGGGTGCGTTACTTAAATACCCTTGGACGGTCCGTTACAGTGGGCGCGCGGGGAAGTTTGGCGCATATCAGTCAGAGCAGGCATTGCTCAAAGAGGTCGCTGAAGCAGTGGGTCTACTGCCCAAGGGTGAGCAGCGCTGGTGTCGACATCCGTTAGCCTGGCTGGTCGAAGCGGCGGATGACATCTGCTATGCACTACTGGATCTCGAAGATGGTTTGGAAATGGGGATTCTGCGTTATGAAGAAGTTGTCGAGGTCTTGCGCCAGATAGCGGGAGAATTTCCACCTGAGTATGCCGAGATGCAAGCCCGCAATGTGTCACAACGTCGGCGAATTGCACTGCTTCGTGGCGCAGCGATGGAGCGTGCGGTCAATGATGTTGGCGCGGTGTTTGTGCAACATGAACAGGCCCTGCTGAGTGGAACGCTCAGCGATGACCTTCTGGAACTGTGCCACCCCGATCTGGGATGGGGCGTTCAGGCGGCAAAGCAGTTGGCCCGGGAGCGCATTTTCCAAAATGAGCGGAAGGCAAAACTGGAAATTGGCGCCTATACAACACTGGGCATTTTGCTTGAAGCGTTTATTGGTGCTGCACACGAGTTGCACCACACCGGGCGTAGCTCGTTCAAGCATCAGCGTGTTCTCGCCTTGATAGGCGAGAACACGCCGCTGGCGTCCTGGCCGCTCTACGAAAGCTACCGGCGAATGCTGGATTTTATCGGCGGTATGACAGATCACTATGCCGTCGACCTGGCCCAGGAAATGGGCGGGCGTTTGCGAGGCGATTAGGCTTCATCATACCGAAGGTTGGCGAAGATGCGTCAGCTCCATGAGCTTGGCGCGTTCCAGCAAAATATTGATGATCTTATCGTGAATGGGGTCGCTGATCTGGCCGGGGGTGAGCGCGGTCAGTTGGCTTGCCAGCATATCGCCACTTACGACTAAAATGTCAGGTGCCGCGTCATCGGTGTCAATGTGCCAGCCGGGTAAGACCAGCACACCTCGCACGGGCACCGAAACACCACAGCGCTGTTCCAGCCATTGGCGTAGCCAATCGACCCCTTGACGCGTTTTATGCAGTGGACGCCGTTCTTGCCAATAGGGAAAGCGAAGTCGCTCGCGCTCGACGGCAACCGTATTTTGCCCACGCCCTGCATTACTGATGGGGACAGTGCGTGCGCGGGTTTCGACCACGAAAACGCCGTGCGGGGTCACCACCACATGATCAATCGTAAAATTATCCGTCGGCACGTCGTGGAAAACGTAGTAAGGGTGTGCATCGGGGCGGATAAGCCGCTCAAGTTCCTGGCCGACAGCAAGCTCGCAGGCCAGTCCCAGCTTCAATCGCCGAATGCGTTGGTAGTCGCGGACTAAAAGCAATGAAAATGCCAGGACAAGCAGTGTACTAAGCAGGCCATACAGCGCCCATTCCACCCAGTCCTGTTTATCGGCAAAAAGCATTCGCCCCATACCATAGACCAATGGCGAAAGACTGATCAAAGGGCCTAATGCGCCGTTGAGGAACAGGCTTGAGAACGCTTGATCCAACCGGTAGCGCAAAGCCTGGCCGGGCTCGCGTAGCGGGGTGTCGAAGGGAGATTGGACACGAGCGTCATGCAGGCTACGGAGTGCCAAAACAATGCTGGCCATCGCCGCCATGGGAAAGAGAAAAATCAGCGGGAGCAAATATTCTAGCCAGGTCATTGCAAAGTCCTAGTGCGATGTGACTGCACAGTGACGGTCCGTCCTGAGACGCATGGATTAGCCACCAGCCAGTTTGACTTGATAGCCGCGTGCAGTTAACTCCTGCTTCAGGCTATCACGGTGATCACCTTGAATTTCAATGATGCCATCTTTAACAGCACCGCCTGTGCCACAGCGTTTTTTAAGCGCTTTGGCGAGGTCTTTGAGCTCTGCGGTTGTTAGCGGTATGCCGCTAATCGTCGTGACCCCTTTGCCTTTACGGCCACTGGTTTCACGACGAATACGGACGACACCGTCAAGGGCGGCAATACGCGCTTGTTCGCTATCGGCATCACAGCGACAGGATTCCAGAGGTTCACGGCAAGAGGGGCAGGTGTTGCCTTTTTCGGTGGAATATACCAGCCCACCAAGCTGGTCGCGTAATGAGGCCATCGCGTTATTTTCCTTCAGAGTAATAAGGCTCGGCTGCCTCGCTCATTTCCTGGCTTAACTGCCTGACCACGGCAGGTAGCTGAAACATGTTGCTGATCATGATGGCATTTTCCGGCGTGGTTTCAGCGTCGGGAAAGCGATTCAAATGAATGACCTTCATGCCAGCTTCAAGGGCAGCCCGTACGCCGACTAACGCATCATCAATGGCGATACAGTTAGCTGCGTTGAATCCCATGATACTCGCGGCATAGAGATGTAAACAGGGTTCTGGTTTCCAGCAGTTGGCGGTATAGCCACTGAAAAGGCGTTCCGCGAAATAGCCATCGAGCCCTGTTGCCTTGAGCGCAGTGCGAATTTTGCCTTCGGGGCCGTTAGAGACCACTGCACTCGGGTAAGCGGATAACCGCTCAAGGGCTTCTTTCGCGCCGGGAATCGTGGTGAGTTCATTGGCGAGCCGTTTAGCCAGGTTGGCACGCATGGCGTTTTCCATGCTGTTCAACTGATCATTGCAGACATTGCCATGGCGTAACTGTAGCTGGGCAACGATATTACGAAAGCGCGAGCCTCTAAATTCACCCAAATAGTCAGACGGTAAGAAAGGAAGTCCCACACTATTCAGCCCTGTCGACATCTCTTCGGCAAGAAGAGGCTCACTATCAACCAAGGTGCCATCGCAATCAAATAATAACAGGGGAAGCGGCATGGGAGATTTCCTAGCAGAGACTCAGCAGCTGCAGTGACAAACAGAAAAATTAATCATAAGACCATTGAACGAGATTTTAGCGTATTTGTGAACAGTGTTCTGTAATTTTTTGCTTGCCTGACCGGTTGAGCTGATTCAGATTGACCAAAAACGTGTGACTAGCATGCCGAATTTGACCGTTTATTGAGCGGCATTTTTACGGTTTATAGTTAAGGCGCGAGGCACGAAATGACGTGCTAAGCTGTATTACCACAATAAGGAGACCGTGACGATGCGACTAACCCCCTGGATCATGCCGTTGGCGTTTGCTGCCGCCATGCTGGCCGCCACTAGTGCGGCAACCGCTGACGAACATGAGCATGAGCCTCTCGACGATGCAGCGCTCGAGGAAGAATATGGTATTAAAGCAGGTGCCGTTAAGCGAGACGCTGAAGACCGAAGCAGCGATGTCTCTGAGTCCGAGCGTAACGGTGCCGAGGGTGAGGAAGAAAATGAAGAAACATCAGCGGGTACGGGCGGTTCCGGTGATGCGAATGCGGATAATGGAGAAAGCGAAGACAGCGATACTGTCTCCGAAGACGAGGAGTAAGTACCACGTTAAAATAAGCACCCATTAAAAAGACGGCCAAGTTGGCCGTCTTTTTTGGTTGGTACCGCTAGCCATGATGTCGCTGACGTTATTTTACTTTGGGCGCCAGCTCGCCACGCTCGTAGCGCTGATACATGTCTTCCAGGCTGATGGGTTTTATCTTGCTGGCATTACCTGCCGTACCAAAGGCTTCATAACGCGCAATGCAAAGCTCGCGCATGGCCGAGACGGTTTCTTTGAGGAATTTGCGCGGATCAAATTCAGACGGATTTTCAGCCAAGAAGCGACGCACTGCCCCGGTAGATGCCAAACGTAAGTCGGTATCCACGTTCACCTTGCGCACGCCATGCTTGATGCCTTCCACAATTTCTTCGACAGGCACCCCGTAGGTTTCGGGAATCTCGCCGCCATATTGGTTGATGACATCGAGCCATTCCTGGGGCACAGACGATGAACCGTGCATGACCAGATGCGTGTCAGGGATGCGCGCATGGATTTCCTTGATGCGCTGGATCGATAGCGTGTCACCTGTGGGTGGCTTGGTGAACTTGTAAGCACCGTGGCTGGTGCCAATGGCAATCGCAAGCGCATCCACATGGGTAGCTTTGACAAACTCAGCCGCTTCTTCCGGGTCGGTGAGCAGTTGCTTCATGTCGAGCTTGCCTTCGGCACCGATACCGTCTTCTTCACCGGCCATACCGGTTTCCAGACTGCCCAGGCAGCCCAGTTCGCCCTCGACGGAAACGCCGCAGGCATGCGCCATGTCGACGGCGCGGCGCGTCACATCAACGTTGTACGCGTAATCTGTGGGGGTCTTGCCGTCTTCGCCCAGTGAACCATCCATCATGACGGATGAGAAGCCGAGCTGGATAGAGCGTTGGCAAACGGCCGGGCTGGTCCCATGATCCTGGTGCATGGCCACCGGAATATGCGGGAACTCTTCAACAGCCGCCAGAATCAAGTGGCGCAGAAATGGGGCGCCCGCATACTTACGGGCACCGGCGGACGCTTGCACGATGACCGGTGAGTCGGTCGCATCGGCGGCTTCCATAATGGCGCGCATCTGTTCCAGGTTATTAACGTTGAACGCCGGAACGCCGTAGCCGTATTCGGCGGCATGGTCTAGCATTTGGCGCATGCTGATCAGAGCCATTGAGTCACCTTATCTGTGAGGTTAATGCTGGTATCGGAGTCAACGGGCGCAGTGAGCGCCCGCTGAAATGTTAACGGTTATCCGCGTTGGGCGGCGGCTTCGAGCGCAGCGACGGCAGGTAGCTGTTTGCCTTCGACGTATTCAAGAAACGCACCACCGCCAGTTGAGATGTAGGATACATGATCTTCAATGGCGTATTTATCGATGGCCGCCAAGGTATCTCCACCACCGGCGATTGAGAAAGCGCTGCTTGCGGCAATGGCGTGGGCGATCACCTCGGTGCCTTTGCCAAACTGATCAATTTCAAACACACCAACCGGGCCATTCCATAAAATGGTGCCGGCGTTTTTCAACAGGCTGGCCAGATGCGCGGCAGTATCGGGCCCGATGTCCAGGATCATTTCGTCATCGCCAACCTGATCTACCGGCTTGACCACCGCGTCGGCAGATTCGGAGAATTCGGTCGCCACCACCACATCAGTGGGTAGCGGTATAGTGACTTTTTCCATCAGCGCTTTTGCCTGGCCGATTAAATCCGCTTCATGAAGCGATTTGCCGACATTGTAGCCTGCGGCGGCAATGAACGTATTGGCGATGCCGCCGCCAACAATCAGTTGGTCGCACTTGTCGGAAAGCGCGGTCAGCACGTCTAGTTTGGTCGACACTTTGGAGCCACCAACAATCGCCGCCATGGGGCGAGCGGGATGAGCCAGGGCCTTTTCCAGCGCATCAAGTTCCTGGGCGAGCAGCGGGCCTGCACAGGCCGTCGGGGCAAAGCGCGCAACGCCATGGGTCGACGCCTGCGCACGGTGGGCGGTGCCGAAGGCATCCATCACGAAGATATCGCACAGGCTGGCATACTGTTTGGCAAGGTGTTCATCGTCCTTCTTCTCGCCAGTGTTGAAGCGCACGTTTTCCAGCAGCGCAACGTCGCCGTCGGCCAATGTCGGTGCACGATCAAGATAGTCGGTAATCAGTTTAACAGGGTGGCCCAGCAATTCACCCAGGTGTGCAGCGACGGGTGCCAGTGAAAATTCGTCGGCTGACTCGCCTTCCGTCGGGCGGCCCAGGTGGCTCATCAGCAGGACTTTGGCACCGGCCCTGGCAGCCGCCTGGATCGTCGGAAGCGCCGCACGAAGACGTGCATCGCTGGACACACGCCCGTGCTTGATCGGTACGTTGAGGTCTTCACGAATCAGTACGCGCTGTCCTTTCAAGGACAGGTCGGTCATTTTTTGCACGTTCATGCGAGTATTTCCTCGTGTTCAAGCGGGTGAAAAGTCATGGTGCAGCCCTGCGAGTCAGCGTGTGCTGCCTTCCGCCAGTGTGGCCAAGCGTTGGGTGATGTCCAGCATGCGATTGGCAAACCCCCATTCGTTATCAAACCAGCACAGCAGCTTGACCAGGCGTTTACCTGCCACCCGTGTCTGTGTGGCGTCTAGGATGCCAGAGCGCGGGTCGTGATTAAAATCGATCGAGGCCATGGGGGCTTCGGTATAGCCTAATACCCCCGCCAATCGCTGTTGACTGGCTTCCCGTAGCAGCGCATTCACCTGGTCGGCATCGGTGTCCTGGTGCACCGTCAGCGCTGCATCCATGGCAGATACGTTAATGGTGGGGACGCGCATATGCAGGCACTCAAAACGACCGGCAAGACGCGGCATCAAGCGGCTGATGCCCAACGCCAAACCGGTGTCCACCGGTACGATGGATTGCATCGCTGAACGCGTCAGACGCAGATCGGTTTGATGGTAGGCGTCAATGACCGGCTGATCATTCATGGCCGAATGAATCGTGGTGGTTACGCCATGCTCCAGTCCCAGTGCGTTGTCCAGAACGGTCAGTAAGGGTACCAGGCAATTGGTGGTACACGACGCCGCCGAGATAATGCGCTGCGAGCGTGTCAGCTCGTTCTGGTTAATGCCCCATACAACGGTGGCATCGACATCGCTTTCAGCGGGTTGAGAAAACAGCAGGCGCTTGGCCCCGGCTTCAAGGTGCTGCTCGGCGGTGGCGCGATCCTTGAAGCTGCCCGAGCACTCCAGTACCAGATCAATCTCCAGAGCGGCCCAGGGAAGTGACCGTGGATCTTGTTCGCAGAGGACATGAATGCGCTCCCCGTTAATCAGCAGCGCTTCGCCATCGTTATCCACCTCACCTGGAAAACGGCCGTGAGTGGTATCGTAACGGGTGAGATAGGTAATGGTCGCCAGGTCGGAAAGCTCGTTGATTGCCACCACTTCAATCTCGGGGTGGCCTCGCTCAACCAGCGCGCGCAGGATGCATTGGCCAATGCGTCCGTAGCCATTAATGGCGATGCGATACCTTTTGGAGTTAGCCATGTCGCGAAGCGGCTCTTGGAAGTGGAGCAGGGGCCACGGTGGGCATGAAAGTAGACGCGATGATAACGTATTTCAGCTGGCGATGCTTAGCCCACACCTACCAACTCCCAGGCCAGTGGTAGCAATAGCGCGGTAAAAATGCCGGTCAGACTCATTCCCAATGAGGCAAAGGCGCCGGCGGTGGGGCTTAGCTCAAAGGCTCGCACGGTGCCAATCGCATGACCATTCAGACCCAGTGCAAAGCCGATAATGCGTTCGTCGTCGATGTGTAAAACCCTTGCGCAAAGGCTGACAAACGGAATGGTGACGACCCCCGTCATCAGTAAGGCCCCCATCAATAGGGCCACGTTGCCACCCAACTGTTCGGTAATGCCAATGGCGATCGGCGCAGTGACGGATTTGGCGGCGATGGAGGTCAATATCTGACCGGAGCTGCCCATTAACCAGGCAATACCCAACGCATAGCAAGCTGCCAGTGCTGCCGAGATCGGCAGGCATATTGCTAACGGGCGCCAGAGTGCGCGGATACGTGGTAACTGTTGGTAAAGCGGCATCCCCAAGGCAACCGTTGCCGGTCCTAACAGGACCGTCAGCCAATCGGCGCCCTGACGGTAGGTTGCATAAGGCATGCCTATCAGCGCTAACGCCCCGGCGAGGAGTAACGCGGCAACCAGGATGGCGGGAAGCCAGGCGGGCTTTTTCAGGCGATTAAAGAGCTCGCTGCCCAACAAGTACGCCGCGATTGTCAGCCCGACGGCAAACAGTGGCGTCGCAGTGAGCGTCGCCAATACGTCAATGGGCATGATGCCCCATGAGCCGTTTCAGCAACCAGAGTGTGGTAATGACACTTAGCAGCGTTCCGAGTAGCAGCGCCGCCAGGATGGCAAGCCACTGGCCCGCCAGTTCATCGAGAATAAAGAAGACGCCCACAACACCGGGCATGATGAGCATGGCGAGCAGACCAATCAGCGGCTGAGCCGCGGCTGCGATACTGGATGGTACGCGGCCGATGACTACTAGAGTGGCGCACATCAGCAGCATGCCCACCACGCCTGACGAGATGGGCAAGCCGGAAAAGTGGATAACCACTTCTCCGAGCAACCAGTAGCCAATCAGCCATAACAGGCCACTCAACGCTGGCATGGCCTACCTCGCTTGCTTATCCGAGTAGCTCATTGGCCTGTTTGACGACGTTTTCGACGGTAAAACCGAAATGCTTGAATAGGTCGCCCGCCGGAGCCGATTCGCCGTAGGTGGTCATGCCGATCACCCGGCCATCYAGGCCCACGTACTTGTACCAGTAGTCCGCATGCCCGGCTTCGATGGCGATACGCTTGGTGACCRCCTTGGGCAGTACGCTTTCACGGTATTCGGCATCCTGGCCGTTAAAACGGTAGGCCGAGGGCATGGACACCACGCGGACGGCCTTGCCCTGCTGCTCGAGCTCAGCGGCGGCGTCCATCGCCAATGACACTTCTGAGCCGGTGGCAATCAGAATCAGCTCGGGCGTTACGGGCGTGCCTTCACTGTCCTTGAGAACAGGGTCTTTAAGCACGTACGCCCCGTTTTGAATCGACGCCAGCTGTGCCTTGGTGCGCTGCTGATGGGGCAGGCCCTGACGCGAGAGAACCAGCGCGGTGGGGCCGGAGTGGCGTTTGAGGGCGGCGTCCCAGGCCGCCACGGTTTCCACCGCATCGCAGGGGCGCCAGGTGTTCAGGTTGGGCGTGGTGCGCAGGCTGGTCAGCTGCTCGATCGGTTGGTGGGTCGGGCCATCTTCGCCAAGGCCGATGGAGTCATGGGTGAAGACGTAAATCGCCTGTTGCCCCATCAGCGATGCCATGCGCACTGAATTACGCATGTACTCCATGAAAATCAGGAAGGTCGCCCCGAACGGCACAAAGCCGCCGTGCAGGCCAATCCCGTTCATGACCGCGCCCATGCCAAACTCGCGCACGCCATAGTGCAGGTAGTTGCCACTGGCGTCTTCCGGCGTGATCGCTTTGGCGCCGTTCCAGAACGTCAGGTTTGACGGGGCCAGGTCGGCACTGCCGCCCAATAGCTCCGGCATCTGCGGGCCAATTACGTTCAACGTTTCAAAGGAGGCCTTGCGTGAGGCAATGCTGTCGCCCTTTTCCTGGGCTTGCTCAAGCAGCGCTTCGGTGGGCAGCTCCGCAGGCAGCTGCGCCTTCATACGGCGCTGGAACTCGCGTGCTTCGGCGGGGAACGCCTCCGCATAGCGGTCAAACCGGGCATTCCATGCCTGCTGGTGCGCGCGGCCGGCTTCGCGGGCATCCCAGGCTGAATAGATTGGCTCTGGAACATGGAAGGGTGCATGGGGCCAGCCCAGTTGCTCGCGGGCGGCCGCCACTTCGTCATCCCCCAATGCCGCCCCATGGGCTTCTTCCTTGCCCTGCTTGTTAGGGGCACCAAAGCCGATGATGGTTTTGCAGATAATCAGGCTGGGTTTGTCATCGTGGCTTTTGGCCAGTTCAATGGCCGCGTTGACCTCGTCCGGGTTGTGGCCGTCAACCGTCGGCACCACGTGCCAGCCGTACGCCTCAAAACGTTTCGCCGTATCGTCGGTAAACCAGCCTTTCACTTCGCCGTCGATGGAGATGCCGTTATCGTCATACACCGCAATCAGTTTGCCGAGCTGCTGGGTGCCCGCCAGCGACGCCGCTTCGTGGGAAATGCCCTCCATCAGGCAGCCGTCACCCAGGAAGCACCAGGTGTGGTGGTCGACGATGGTGTGGCCAGGGCGGTTGAACTGCGCCGCCAGGGTTTTTTCGGCGATGGCAAAGCCCACGGCGTTGGCAAAGCCCTGCCCCAACGGGCCRGTGGTGGTTTCAATGCCCGGTGCGTAGCCGTATTCCGGGTGCCCGGCGGTCGGCGAGTGCAACTGGCGGAAATTCTGCAGTTGTTCCAGGCTGAGCTCATAACCGGTCAGGTGCAGCAGCGAATAGAGCAGCATGGAGCCGTGTCCGTTGGACAGCACGAACCGATCACGATCGGCCCATTTCGGGTCTTCGGGGTTGTGCTTGAGGTGGTCATTCCACAGCACTTCGGCAATATCCGCCATCCCCATGGGCGCGCCCGGATGGCCGGACTTGGCCTTCTGGACGGCATCCATGGAAAGGGCGCGAATGGCATTGGCCAGCTCAAAACGGGACGGCATGGGGTGCTCCTCGCTTGAAAACGTGAATAAGAAAGCGCTATTGTCGCTGACTTCCCGGGCGTCGGCAAATTCTATGGGCTCGTTCTGGGAAGAACTTCCAACAGCGTGTAAACTTTGGCCCCCGAAGCGCAGTGTTGCTTCTTTATAGGTGGGCAGGGCAACTTCCTGCCATGATTTCCTGCTGATGCTGCGGTGACTTGCCGCCGTCACACCGAGGGTAGAGTGCGCGATGAGCGAATATTCCCTGTTTACCTCCGAGTCCGTCTCCGAAGGTCATCCTGATAAAATTGCCGACCAGATTTCCGATGCGGTGCTGGATGCCATTATTGCCCGTGACAAGCAGGCGCGCGTTGCCTGTGAAACCATGGTCAAGACCGGTGTCGCGATCATCGCCGGTGAAATCAGCACGAATGCCTGGGTGGACCTTGAGACCCTGGTACGTGAAGTGATTACTGAGATTGGCTATACCTCATCGGATGTGGGCTTCGATGGCGCCACCTGTGGCGTGGTCAATCTGATCGGTAAACAGAGCGTCGATATTGCCCAGGGCGTTGATCGTAGCAAGCCGGAAGATCAGGGCGCGGGCGATCAGGGGTTGATGTTTGGCTACGCCACCAACGAGACCGACTCCTTCATGCCGGCGCCGATCCATTACTCGCATCGTCTGGTGGAGCGCCAGGCGGAGCTGCGCAAGAACGGCCTGCTACCATGGTTGCGCCCGGATGCCAAGAGCCAGGTGACCTTCCGCTATAATGAAGAAGGCCAACCCTGCGGCGTCGATGCCGTGGTGCTTTCCACCCAGCACGATCCGGATATCGACCAGCAAGACCTGCGTAAAATGGTCAAGCGGGAAATTATTGAACAGGTGATCCCCGCTGAATGGCTCGATGATGATACCCAATACCACATCAACCCCACCGGTAAATTCGTGATTGGCGGCCCGGTGGGTGACTGTGGCTTGACCGGCCGCAAGATCATTGTCGATACCTACGGCGGCATGGCACGCCACGGCGGCGGTGCCTTCTCGGGCAAGGATCCGTCCAAGGTTGATCGCAGCGCGGCTTATGCCGGTCGCTATGTGGCCAAAAACATCGTGGCGGCGGGCCTCGCCGACAAGTGTGAAATCCAGATTTCCTACGCGATCGGCGTGGCCGAGCCGACCTCCGTGTCCATCGATACCTTCGGTACCGGCAAGGTGAGTGATGCCCAGATCGTCAAACTGGTGCGTGAGCATTTTGATCTGCGTCCTTTCGCGATTACCCGAATGCTCGACCTGCTTCATCCGATGTACCAGCTGACCGCCGCCTACGGACACTTTGGCCGCGAGCCGTTTGAGCACAGCTACCATTGGGTCGATGATAAAGGCCATACCCAACAAGAGACGTTCATCGCCTTCCCTTGGGAGCGCACCGACAAGGCCGATACGCTCCGTCAGGCAGCAGCTTTGTAAGATATTTGCTCGCTGTGTTGTAAGAAAACGTCCCTTTGGCGCATGCCGGGGACGTTTTTTATGCGCAGTGCGCTAGGCTAACGTCATTAATGGACAATTGGCGGAGGCTGGTGGTGATGAAACGCTATAGGCAGGGATGGCTGGTGGGGTGGCTGATGGCCGTCTCCCTAACGGTGCAGGCAAACGAGTGTCCCGGCTGGAGCACTGAACGGCTGACACGCGAGAGCCGGGCGCTGTCGGCGCAGGTAGCCGTTTGGGATCGTGCCTACCATGATCAGGGCGTATCGTTGATTGACGACGCGCTCTACGATCAAGCCGTGGCACGTTTGGCTGAATGGCAGAGGTGCCTGGGTAAGGTTCCCAGTCACCAACCGTTGACCCGCATCACCAGTACCCGCGACACTCGCGCTCATCCTTACGCGCAAACCGGCCTTGAAAAAACCGATAGCGAAGGGGTGAAACGCTTTAGCAGCCGCCGGAATAACCTTTGGATACAACCCAAGGTCGATGGTGTGGCGGTCACGTTACGCTACCAGGAGGGGGAACTGGTAGAAGCGGTGAGTCGTGGTGATGGCGAGCGCGGCCAGGATTGGACGGCCCGTGTCCGTGAGTTGCCTGCTGTGCCCAATAGATTATCCACGCCGCTTTCCGGCGTTCTGCAGGGCGAGCTGTATTGGCGTTTGATGGATCATGTCCAATCACGAAACCCCGGCACGGGGGCGCGGGGGAATGTCGCCGGCGCGATGGCCCAGCAAGCGCCGACGCCGCAAACCCGAGAGCAAGTGGGACTGTTTATCTGGGGGTGGCCTGATGGCCCCGAGAATATGGCTGATCGTCTCGCACAGCTAAGTGCTTTAGGGTTTGATACTGCCGACTATACCCACCGACTTGATGATCGCCGTGATGCGGCTTATTGGCGGGATAAATGGTTTAACGGGCCGTTACCGTTTGCCACTGACGGCGTCGTCCTCAAGCAGGCCGAGCGCCCCGGCGTACGCCGCTGGTCATCGTCGCCACCGGAGTGGGCGGTGGCCTGGAAATACCCCGCTAAGCAGGCGCTGGCAGAAGTGCGCGGCATTGAGTTTCGCGTCGGGCGCACCGGGCAAGTGACGCCGCTGGTATGGCTCAATCCAGTACTGTTGGAAGGGCGGCGCATTAGCCGTGTTTCATTAGGCTCCCTGGAGCGCTGGGAATCACTGGATGTTCGCCCCGGCGACCAGGTGGCGGTCACCCTGGGCGGACTGACGATTCCACAGATGACCGAGGTGGTATGGCATACCCAGGAGCGTTCACCGCTCACGCCGCCATCACCGCAGCGCTTTCACCTGCTGAGCTGTTTTGAGTTAACCCCCGGCTGCGAAAGCCAGCTGCTGTCGCGGCTCACTTACCTTGGCGACCAGTTGAAGATGCAAGGGATTGGTGAGGGGACCTGGCAAGCGCTGATGGAGGCGGGCGTGGTCACCCGCTTATTGGGCTGGCTGAGCCTTGAGCCAGCCGAGCTTGAGCAGGCTTACGGTATTGGCAATACTACCGCCGCTTCGTTGATGGAGCAGTTTCAAGCCGCGCGCTTCGCCCCTTACGCCACTTGGCTTGAAGCGCTGGGGATGCCGCCCGGCGGTAGTGCTCGCTTGGGCGACTGGTCTACCCTGGCGGGCCTGACGCCTTCCGAGTGGCAGGCCCAGCCGGGTGTTGGCCCGGTGCGTGCCGAAGCGCTGGTGGCGTTCTTTAGCCATCCCGACGTGCAGCAGATGGCTGCACGGTTAAACGAAGTGGGGGTTGAGGGGTTTTAACGTATCAAGTTGCTGGCTAAACGAATCTAGCCCAGCCCCGTCATGCGCAGCATTAAACCGAGATAGAGCGGAATTAGCAGCGGCGCAAGCAGTGTCGTGACCAGCACCGCTAATGCACCTTTTTGGGGCTGGATGCCCAGTTCCATGGCCACCACCACGACATTGGCGGCCATGGGCACTACGCCCATTAACAACAGTGCCAAGGCCAGTTCCGTGGAAAGTGGCGCCACCCACTGGAGGATTAAAACGGCCGCTAGCATGACCAATGGCCACATCAGGTAGCGCAGTCCCAAGCAGGAAGCGACAAAGCGCGTATCCCAGGCGGCAAGCGTCACTTGGCTTAGGGTCATGCCGATAATCATCATCCCCAGCAACGTGTAGGTGGCGGGGAACACTTGCAGGGAACTCATGACCGTGGCGGGGACGTTGATCTCAAGGGCGCTAAGCAGTAACGCTAACAGGAAAGCGTAGATAAGCGGTAAACGAGAAATTTTGATCAAGCTCTCGCGTATCGAAAAGCGACCGCGGGCGCTGAGGTAAAAGCCCACGGTAAATTCATAGATATTAATCCCCAGCATGCAGAACAGGTAAAGGGTAACGCCCTCGGGGGGTAGCAATATCAACGCAATCGGCAAGCCAAAGTAGCCGGTATTGCCGGTTCCCGAGGAAAATGCCAGCAGGGCGGCTTCCTGTTCGCCAAAGCGGTGGCGCGTGACGCGTTGTACCAACAGTGCCATCAGGCTCGCGACAATGAACAGCGCTAATGTGAGTAGTAAGTAGTCAGGCGTTGGACCGCCGTTCATCAGCGCGCGAAAAATGGTAAAGGGAGCGATCAGATAAACCAGCAGCGTGGCAATCGGGCGAGGGTCGAGCTTGAGCCGTTGGGCGGCTAGCCAGCCTAACCCCACATAGCCGAGTAACATGAGTAGCGGCCCAACCAATGCCCCAGGTGTAAGGTCCATTTACCCTCCGGTAATAAGAGTAGTCACTGATCAACATGAGCCGAATTAAAGGCCGAGCGTGGAATCTTTCATTAGCCTCAGCGCAACGGAACAGCGAGAATACCCCAAAATATCATGACTATTGTCACATTATGAGGAAATCCCATGAGCCGCCACGAGCATCCGCTAGGTATTAGCTTTGAATTCTTTCCTCCGGGCACTGATGCCGGGCGCGACAAGCTAATCCAGACACGCGATGAACTGGCCGCCCGCAATCCGCGGTTTTTCTCGGTTACCTACGGTGCCGGTGGTTCGACTCAGGCGCGTACTCGTGAGATTGTTCGCAAGGTGAGTCAGAGCGGTGTTACGACTGCCCCGCACCTGTCCTGTATTGGGAGCGAAAAAGCCCAACTGCGCGATCTGTTGACCCAGTACCGAGAAGAAGGCGTCGACAGCCTGGTGGCCCTGCGTGGCGACATGCCATCCGGTATGGCCAGCATCGGTGAGCTGCGCTACGCCAATGAGCTGGTCGAGTTCATTCGCGATGAAACAGGCGATCATTTTGATATTGCCGTTGCTGCGTATCCAGAATCTCATCCACAGGCCCCGAATCTAGACAGGGATGTGGAAAACTTTGCGCGTAAAATGAAGGCGGGGGCCAACATGGCGATTACCCAATACTTCTTTACCGCGGATGCCTATTTCCACTTTGTTGATAAAGCCCGCGCATTGGGCGTTGAGCAGCAGATTATTCCGGGCATCATGCCGATTACCAACTACACCAAGCTGGCGCGCTTTTCCGACGCCTGTGGCGCGGAAATCCCCCGCTGGATTCGCAAGCAGCTGGAATCCTACGGCGACGACAGCGAAGCCATTGCCGATTTTGGCACCGATGTCGTCAGTCGACTCTGCCAGCGTTTGCTGGATGGCGGGGCACCGGGCTTGCACTTCTATACCCTTAATCAGTCCAAGCCGGTGTTGAAGGTTGTTGATAACCTGAGCGGCTAGGCCGATAGATGAACCCGAAATACGAAAACCCCGCTCAGTTAACTTTGAGCGGGGTTTTTTAGGCTTCGCGTTTAGCGACTTGAGTCAATTAGCCCGTTTGCGGCGTCTTGTTGCCACCGCCGTGCTGTTTACGCTGCATGATAAACAGGATGGCACCAATGACCAGGCCTGCTACATCGGTATAAATACCGCCGTAAATCATGAAGATCGCACCTACCAGCATGACGATACGCTGGAGTGTATTCACTGGACCGAAGAACCATTTCTGGACCATGCCCGATAGCAATACGATACCCAGTGTTGCGGTAACCCCGACGCGCAGAATCTGCATGGCAGAGCCTTCCATCAACATGGCCGGGCTGTAGAAGAACATGAACGGCACGATGAAAGCGGCTAACCCTATCTTGAAAGACGCCACCGAGGTGCCCATGGGGTTGTCGCCGGAAATACCCGCTGCCGCGTAGGAGGCAAGTGCCACCGGTGGGGTAATGGCGGAGACCACCGCAAAGTAGAACACGAAGAAGTGGGCAACCAGAGGTTCAATGCCGATGTTGATCAAGCCAGGCGCGACGACCGAAGCCGCCACGGCATATGCCGCCGTGGTGGGCATGCCCATCCCCAGCAGAATACTGATCAGCATGGCGAATACCAGAGCCAGAAGCTGGCTGACGCCTGCCAGACCGAGCAGCAGCGACGAGAAACGTGCCCCCACGCCGGTCAGCGAGATAACACCAACGATCAAACCCGCACAGGCACACACAGCGATGATCTGAATTGACATGGTGCCGGCCAGTTGGAGCGCTTTCAAAATGGCACGAAGGCCCATTTTGTTAGGTGAAATCCAACTGACAACCGCTGCTGATGCCGTCGCCAGAGTCCCCGCACGAATCACCGAATAACCCATGAACAGAGCAACGATCAGGATGATAATGGGGGCAAACAGATAGACCTGCTTGATCAGCCGGGAGAATAGCGGAATCTCTTCTTTGCGCATGCCGCGCATGCCTTTACGGGCCGCTTCAAAGTCGACCATGAAGTAGACGGATGCAAAGTAGAGAACGGCAGGAATAATGGCGGCAATGGCAATCTCGGTATACGGAATACCGGTCACTTCGGCCATGATGAAGGCGCCCGCGCCCATGATCGGGGGCATGATCTGCCCGCCGGTAGAGGCGGCCGCTTCAATCGCGCCCGCACTTCGCGCGGGGTAACCGACCTTTTTCATCAGCGGGATCGTCAGCGAGCCGGTCGATACGACGTTACCGGCGGATGTGCCGTTGATCATGCCCATCAGGCCCGACGCGAAGATAGACACCTTGGCCGGGCCACCGCGAGCTCGCCCAGCCGCCGCAAAGGCGAAATTGACGAAATAATCGCCCACTTTGGAGGCCTGCAGAAAGGCAGCGAAAATAATGAACAGAATAATGTAGGTCGACGATACGGCAGTGGTGGGCCCGAGAATGCCCGTATCGGTATATACCTGGCTGAAGAACCGCTGCAGCGAAAGGCCGGGGTAGCCCAGGAAGCCGGGCAACGCAGGACCTGCAAAAACATAGGTCAAGAATACCGCTGAGATGACCACCAACGCCAACCCGGCGACGCGGCGGGTCAACTCCAGAATCAGCATGGAGCCTGCAATTGCCGCCCAGGAAATACCTGACGGGGCAAAGGACGTGCCGGTCGACATGCGTATGTTGGTGTTGAACGCCACCAGCAGATAGCCTGCACTGGCGGCCGCGCACACCATGAGCACCAGATCTGCCGGATTAAAGCGATGGCGGGCCTGACGATAAAACCATGACAGTACAATGGCACCGGCGGTGGTCGCCATGAGCGGATAACCGTAATGCCAGTTCTCGACGCTGGGGTCGATACGCATTGCTTCGCCACTGAGGGTCTGGTGCATCAGGAACACTTGCACAAGTGTATAGGTGGCGGGAACAAGCAGCGCGTAACTTGCCCACTTCAAGGCAGCGCCAGATGCCTGGTGGTCGTCTTCGGCAAAACGAGCACCTGCAAATAACCCGTAACCGAGAATAAGCGCACCGGCTATGTGCAAGATACGAAACGACCAAGTTTCCAAAGGAAACACGTTAAGTGAAATCAGGTGGAAACTTGAATAGGCAATGGCTAACGCCGCAAACAAGAAAAACTGCCAGCCGGTAAAAAGACGGCGGTTGGATTCAACAATCTCTTCATCGACACCCTCGACAATAGACTCAGGGGCAGATTCAGCATCCTGGGCCTCATCCTTGAGGCCGTTGGGTTCTTGGTCGGTTTTGTGACTCATTAGAGTTCACCCTCACAGCAAACAAAGGGGCATTAGCGAAAACTGCCCCAGCCAATCTTGATTGGCCGGGGCAGGCGACAACAAGTGTTGCTTACTTGATCATGTCTTCGTCGATCTCGTAGCCGTTCTCTTCATACCAGCGAGCGGCACCGGGATGGAAAGGCAGCACAGTGTTGTGCTTGATGTTTTCCGGAATGGTGGTAGCTGCACTGCGGTGGACCGACATCATGCGGTCGTTGTTTTCCATAGTGGCTTTGGTGACTTCGTAAACAAAGTCTTCAGGCAGGTCGCAACCGGCGATGGCAAAGTTCCACATGGAAACGGCGCGGGCGTCTTCTTCCAGCGTTTCATAAGTGCTAGCCGGGATGGAGAATTCCGCCACAGGGAAAGCGTTCATCACCGTTTCCAACTCTTCTTCATTGAACTCGATGATGTTTACATCGGTTTGGACTTCGAGTTGGCTGACGGCCGGGATGGGGATGCCAGCGGCAAAGGCGATGACGTCCAGCAAGCCGTCCTGCAGCTGACCACCCAGGTCGGACCAACCGCCATTCCGGCGTTCAAAGTTGACGCCTAGCTCTTCCAGCATTGCCGGGAAGTAGGTGTCAGACGTGGACGCCGATGGGCCAAAGCCGATACGTGCGCCATCGGGAATATCGGAAATTGATTCAATGCCGCTGTCGGAGAGCACGGTGATTGAGAACGGGGTTTCGTACATCGGGAACATCGCGCAGACGTTGTCCATTTCCAGTCCCGGGGCGAGGGGGCTTTTGCCGTTCACCGCATCGGCAGCCGGGCCCATGGTGGCCAGACCAAAGGCGGCATCGCCGTTATGCACCAGTGCCAGGTTCTGGGTAGGGCCGCCGGTCACCTCGCCACCGCCTGAGATGTCTAACTCATCAGCGATAAAGTTGGCCCAGCCGGAGCCATAAACGAAGTAAGTACCGCCCTGGCTAGCCGTGCCAACGGTGAAGTTGTCCGGCCAGTCTTCGCGGTCGGCATGGACGCTACCGGCCGCCAGAATCGCGCTGCTGGTCAGTAATGCCAATGTGGTCGGTTTAAAATTGCGCATGGCGAATTTCCCTAGTTGTTTATTGAGGTTATTAACACGCCGGCGGTATGCGAGTGAGGCAACGCCACCAGCGGTGAGCTATAAACTAGAGCGATTGTCGTGCCAAAAAAGGATTTTATTGTTAAAAACAAAGGCTTAAAATTTTTGTTTTCAACGTTAGTCGTATAGAGACAAGAACAAAGTGTCTGGGGTTGCGCACGGTACGCATGGTTTTGTGTGCGTTAATCCGCACACATGAAGGCGTCGTGAAAGTAGGACAGCGATCTTTCAATCGCTATGAGTCGGACGATTTGTGGTCTGGATCCATGATCCGCACAGGCTGTATCTCATTCTGGGCGGGCTCCGGACGGGCTTGATTGACGCGGGTGGTCAGCTCGCTAGGTGCTTCATCCTCAATGGGTAGCTGTTCGAAAAAATCACAGCTGACGCACTCCCGGTAACGAATACCGTTCTGCTCCCAGGCGCGAATGCGATCCATGGCCGCACAGCGCGGGCAGGTCACGCCTGCAATAAAACGTTTTACGCTCGACATCATCAGGCTCCAATGGCGCGCCCTCAAAGGAGGGCGCGCTCAGGTAGGGGGCGGGTTTAAGCGGCACGGATCCCGCTATGACGTAATAACGGGTCGACGCTGGGTTCGCGGCCGCGAAAGGCTCGGAATATGTCAGCAGCATCGCGTGCGCCGCCTTGCTCGAGAATCTCTTGCCGGAAGCGCTGGCCGGTAGTGGGGTCAAAGATACCGGCTTCTTCAAACGCGCTCCAGGCATCGGCCGATAACACTTCTGCCCATTTATAGCTGTAGTAACCCGCCGCGTAGCCGCCTGCAAAAATGTGCCCGAAGCTGTTTTGAAAGCGGTTGAAGGACACAGTGGGGACCACGGAAACGCTCTGGCGTACCTCGTCGAGTAGCGCCTGGACATCGCTGGCGCAGGGAGAATCGAGCTCGTGGTGCAAGCGCAGGTCGAACAGCGAGAACTCAATCTGACGCGCCATGCCCATGGCTGACTGGAAGTTTTTGGCGGCCTGCAAGCGCTCTAGAAGAGCCTCTGGAAGTGGGTCGCCGCTGTCGACGTGGCCGGCTATCAGGTCGAGCCCTTCGCGTTCCCAGCAATAGTTTTCCATGAACTGGCTCGGCAGTTCGACGGCATCCCAGGCGACGCCGTTAATGCCTGAGATGTCAGCAATGGTTTGCTTGGTCAGCATATGGTGCAAACCATGGCCAAACTCATGGAACAGTGTGGTGACTTCATCGTGGGTCAGCAGCGCGGGCTTGTTGCCGACTGGCGGGGTGAAGTTGCAGGTAAGAAAAGCGACGGGAAGCTGCAAACCATCATGCGTCTGGCGGCGTACCCGGCAATCCGCCATCCAGGCACCGCCACGCTTGCCTTCGCGGGCATACAGGTCAAGGTAGAAGCCGGCAATCGGCTGATCATTGTCGGTGATCCAGTAGAAGTGCACGTCGTCGTGGTAGTGCGCAACGTCAGTATCTTCTGCAAAGCGTACGCCATAGAGCCGCTCAACCACCTGAAACAGCCCATCGACGACTTGTGGTGCAGGAAAATAAGGGCGCAGCTGTTCTTGCGAAATCGCATAGCGTGCTTCGCGCAGTTTTTCGCTGGCATAAGCTACGTCCCAGGGTTCAAGCGTCTCGATACCCAGCTCATTACGCGCAAATTCGCTGAGTTCGGTAACTTCCTGCCTGGCTTGAGGTACGGCACGGTTCGCCAGATCGGTCAGAAACGTAAGCACTTGCTCAGGCGAGTCGGCCATCTTGGTGACCAGCGAATAGTCGGCGTAGGTATCAAAGCCCAGCAGGTGAGCGAGCTCTTGGCGCAGCGTCAGAATTTCTTCGAGAATGGGCGCATTGTCGAACTTATCGGCGTCTGGCCCTTGGTCGGACGCGCGGGTGACGAAAGCGGTATAGACTTCGCGGCGCAGTTCCCGGTTATCGGCATAACTCACCACTGGAAAGAAACTGGGAAAGTCGAGGGTGATACGGAATCCATCGATGCCCTTGGATTCCGCTGTCGCCTTCAGCGTGTCTAGCGCGCTTTGCGGCAAGCCCGCCAGCGTGTCTGCATGTTTGATATCTTTGTGCCAGGCCTGTGTGGCATCGAGCACGTTATTGGAAAATTGGTTGGATAGCATCGAAAGGCGCGCCTGAATGTCGCCGTAACGGGCTTTTTTATCGGCGGGCAGGTCGACGCCCGCCAAGCGGAAATCGCGTAGCGCGTTATCGACAGTGCGCTGCTGGGCCGGGCTTAACTGAGTCCAGGCAGACCCCGCCTTGAGCGCTTGCCAGCCATGAAAAAGGCCTTCATGTTGCCCCACCCAGGTACTGAACTCGGAAAGCTGTTCCAGGCAAGTTTGGTAGGCGTCGCGAAGCTCAGGCGTATTCATGGTGCCGTTGAGATGCGAGACCGGGGACCACGCCTGGGTGAGCCGGTCGTTAACGGCCTCGATAGGCTCGGCAAACGTTTCCCATGTGGGGGTTGTTTCAGCGGCCTGCTGAGCAAGGCGATCAATTGTGTCACGACTTTCGCTGATCAGGGTTTCAACTGCTGGGACCACATGCTCAGCGCGAATATCTGTGAAGGGGGGCAGCGAGTGAATCTCGAGCAGCGGATTGCGGGACATAGTCACCTCTTGGGGTATCGTGGGAGCGCGACAAGCGCTGTCATGTCGTTAGAGTGCGGGCGAACGTGGGTTGTTTCAATGCTGGGGCACTACCTTGACTTGCCTTCAGCCCAGTGCCTGTTAGTCTTGCGGGCTTTTAAGGGCACCAAGGCGGGAATCATCAATGAGTAAAACGCTAGAACGCTGGGGGTCAAAACGGGCCTTTATCCTGGCAGTAACGGGTGCTGCGGTGGGACTGGGTAATATTTGGCGCTTCCCTTATGTGGCTGGAGAGAATGGCGGTGCGGCGTTTTTATTGATTTACGTGGCCTTTGTAATATTACTCGGTATACCCGTGATGATGGCAGAGATATTAATTGGCCGCGCCGGACGCCGAGGGCCCATGCAGGCACTGGGGGCTCTGGCGGCGGAAGCGGGTGCCTCACGACACTGGCGTTGGCTGGGCCTTTTCGGTGCTTTCACGGTGTTTTGTATCCTGTCGTTTTACTCGGTGGTATCTGGCTGGTCCATCGAGTTTTTGGTGGCATCCATCAACGGCAACTTCAGGGGCGCCAGTGCTGCTGAAATTGGTGCTGGTTTCGATGCCTTTCTGGCGAATCCAGGCCTGCTGATCTTTAATCATACGCTGTTTCTGTTGATGACCATGGTGGTTGTCGCGGCGGGCGTTGCCAAAGGCCTTGAACGATTAAATAATCTGTTAATGCCTCTTCTGTATGGCCTATTGCTGTTGCTGGCGGCCTATGCGGCCACGACCAGCGGTTTTGGTACAGCCCTGTCCTGGCTATTTTTACCTTCCTTGGAAGCGCTAACGCCCTCCGTTGTATTGCATGCCATGGGGCATGCCTTTTTTACCCTGGCAGTGGGGGCGTGTGCATTGATGGCTTATGGTGCCTATATGCCTGACGAGCAGAGCCTGCCACGGGCTGCCGTGGCGGTTGCAGTATTGGACATCAGCGTGGCGCTACTGGCCGGTATTGCGATATTTTCGGTAGTGTTTTCCCAGGGCATGGATCCTGCCGATGGTCCAGGGCTTATGTTTGTGACACTGCCGATCGCTTTTTCAGAGCTACCCTGGGGGTCGCTATGGCTGAGTGTGTTCTTTCTACTGCTACTGTTAGCGACCTGGACATCGGCGATCAACCTGGCCGAGCCCATGGTGGCCACATTACAAGGGTTTGGCTGGCGGCGGAGCGTCTCAACGGCCGTCGTGGCGCTTAGCGTGTGGTCGATTGGTCTGCTATCGGCGTTGTCGTTCTCTACGCTCGCTGACTTTCGTCCGCTGTTAGGGCGTAACGTATTCGAATTGGTAAGCAGTATTCCACCGGATATTTTCCTGCCGTTAGGCGGCCTGTTGATCGCGATCTTTGCCGCCTGGGTGCTGCCTCGCAGTGCGGCCGCAGCCGCATTGGGCGTGGGTGAGCGCGGTTATCTATGCTGGCGCAATGTGGTTCGCTGGGTGTCGATACCGCTGACGCTTATGGTTCTGCTTAGCGGGTTGCTATAGTGGGCCACCATCTGCATCTAAAGTGAGGAGCATGCAATGAGCAGTGCGTTGAGAAGCTTCAGTAGCATGACGCCGCGTCTGGGCGAGCGGGTGTATATCGACTCGGCCAGCGTCGTGATTGGTGACGTCGAACTGGGTGACGACAGCTCGGTGTGGCCGATGACAGTGATACGGGGTGATATGCATCGTATCCGTATCGGTGCCCGCACTAGCGTCCAGGATGGCAGCGTGCTGCATATCACCCATGCCAGTGACTACAATCCCGAGGGGTTCCCGCTTACCGTGGGTGACGACGTTACCATCGGCCATAAAGCGATCCTTCATGGCTGTACACTGGGAAGCCGTATTCTGGTTGGCATGGGGGCGATTGTCATGGATGGTGCCGTGGTGGACGATGAAGTCATCATTGCCGCCGGGGCGGTCGTGACGCCGGGCAAGCATCTGGAAAGCGGCCATGTTTATGCGGGTAACCCGGCAAAGGCATTGCGTCCTCTAAAAGATAAGGAGCGCGCTTTCTTTGCTTACACCGCGGGTAATTACGTCAAATTGAAAGATCGCTTCCTTGCCGAATCAAGTGACACTTAAGCGATTCATTCCCCTCTTTTTTTGTTGGAAAGTCGTATTGTATCGACTGGAAATCTGTTAATTTATGGCTATGTTGGTATCTGCTGTTGGCGTGCTTCAAAAATACTGTATAAACTACTGTATATGCAGTTTGCCTCTGGAGCACACCATGAAGCAAGCAGACCTCATAGCCCTTGAGCAGACCCTGGCTTCTCTCCCTGTTGATCTCAAAAAATACCTTGCAGATCAGCTACTTGGTCAAATAAGCTCCCAAGCGGACACCCTGCTCGAAACCGTCAGACCTCACCTTCCATGCCCGCACTGTGGCAGTGAACACCCTGCCAAGTGGGGACGCAGCGGTGGCCTACAGCGATATCGGTGCCGGAATCCCGATTGTCACAAGACGTTCAACGCCCTGACAGGCACGCCTCTGGCCAAACTGCAGCACCGCGACAAATGGTTCGACTACCTACGTTGCATGCGAGACAGCCTGACGTTACGCGTCTCGGCGGCCCGAGTAGGCATCGATTTGAAAACGGCTTTCCACTGGCGACATCGCTTCCTGAAAAGGAGTGCTCAAGACAACGCCAACCCACTATCCGGCATCATCGAGGTAGACGAAACCGTCTTCCTAGAGTCCTGCAAAGGGAAGCGCAAGATCACTCACCGCAGACCTCGAAAGCGCGGCGGGCAAGGCAGTATGAAGAAAAAAGAACAAAAGATTCAAGTGCTTATTGCGAGAGACCGAAACGGAAAGATCAGTGATTTGGTGGAACCGGCGCTCCAGAAATCCACTGTTCATGAATTCCTTTTACCGATCATCGACCGTGACTCGATTTTATGTTCGGACGGGCACAGCTGGTATAGGACTTTCTCTGCCGACCACGGCATTGCTCATCATCGACTGATCACACTCGATAATCAGCGAGTGCTCGGCAAGGAATACCACATTCAGAACGTCAATAGCTATATGAGCCGATTGAAGGGCTGGATGGCGCGCTTTCATGGGGTGGGGACCGCGTACTTACCCAATTACCTGGCATGGCGGCGGCTGTTTGAAACCGCGAAGCCAGCAGAGGAGGCGTGGTTTCGCGCAGCGATAGGCGCAGACCAACAACAGATACCAACATAGCCATAAGTAATCATTGGCAGGGTAAAGCGACCAGCTGGAAAGTCCGCGTCCCGGCGTGTCGGGCGCAATGACTCGCCATTGGGGGCCGAGCTTTCGGGCCAGGGATTCAAAGTCGCCACCGTGACGGGCCAGCCCGTGCCAGGCGATCACGGTATTGGAGGCATCGGGATGCCAGATACGAACGGCGATTTCGAGCTGCCGTACGCTAATATATTCAATGCGGTCCATGATATACCTCAGTAAGCTGTTTGTTGCTTTGCAGCATGATGACGTACAGGATAGCCAAATAAAGCCAGCTTGTACGGCCTGGCGATGTGGTTGCCATGGAGAAAGGCAATGGCCCTAAGGAAAAAGGCCCAAAAGCAAAAGTGCAAAGCCAACAATGCCAAGGCAATCGTTAAAGAAAAATGAAATATAAGCCGAATATTTGACCAAGGTCTGGTATCGCCAAAAAAACATGCGACAATGTATGTAAGCATTCAGACTAATATTAATGAGGAAAACGCTATGCTGCGACTCCCTTCCACGTTGGCTTTCAAAACTCCACGCCCTTTTGTGGCAAAGCGCACGTTGCTTCCTGCGCTATTGCTTTCAGTATGGGCGGTTCCCGCTTGGTCAGCTGATCTACTCACCATTACCCGGGATGCGCTGGAAAATAACGCCGAGTTGAGTTCAGCGCGCTCTCAAACCCAGAGTGTCGAGGCTGGGCGTGACGTTGCCCGTGGCGACTTGCTGCCTCAGTTGAACGCGTCAGGGAATGTGGCGCATAACCGCACCTACGAAAGCCAAAGCAGTGCAGCGGGCACTCAGGCAGGTCAGGTGGCTAACGGGACGGGCAACACCAGCGGCAATGACGATCCCTTCAATAGCGTCAGCCTGACACTTGAAGCCTCGCAAGCACTTTATGATGCGCGCAACAGCCGCGAGGTTGAACAAGCCGAGCGGGAAATCGATCAGCAAATTTACGCACTGGCTTCGACCGAGCAGCAAGTGCTGATCGATGTGGCGACGGCTTACTTTGACATTCTTCGCGCCAACGACATTCTCGATGCCCGCCTGGCTCAGGAACGTGCCATTGGTCGTCAGTTGGAACAGGCTGAAGAGCAGTTCGAGGTCGGACTGATCGCGATTACCGAGGTAGAAGAGGCGCAGGCGAGTTTCGATCAGTCGCGCGCCGAACGTATTGCCGCACAGAGCGATCTGCAGGTGAGTTTTGAGGCCCTTGAGCGCTTGACCGGCCAGCGCTATGCCAGCATTGAAGCGCTGAGCGACGACTATCCCATCCAGCAACCGTCGCCTAGCGATCGGAATTACTGGGTTGATCTCGCCGTTGAGAACAATCCTCTGGTGCTCGCTGAACAGGCGGGTGTCGAAGTGTCCCGCAGTGCTGTGGGCGTGGCCCAGGCGCAGCGCTTGCCCACCCTGGAGGCGTTCGCGAGTTATCAGTATGCCGATAACGATATCGATGGCATTCAAGGTCACGACGAATCCAGCCAGATAGGGTTGAGCGCCAACTGGCCGCTATACACGGGCGGCAGCACCCAGGCCAGCATCCGTCAAAGCACTTACCAGTTGGAAGCCAGCCAGTTCGACTTTGAGGCCCAGCGCCGCGACACCGTTCAGCAGGTGCGCTCGCTATATACCCAGGTCAGCAATGATGTCTCCACCGTGGATGCCCGCGAGCAAGCCATCGTTTCCAACCAGAGCGCACTGGATGCCACACGCGCAGGCTATGAAGTCGGTACCCGCAACATTGTCGACGTCTTGAATGCCGAGCAAAATCTTTATAACGCCATTTCCGACTATGCCCAGGCGCGTTACGACTACGTAGTCAACCTGCTGTCCCTGCGCCAACAGTCGGGGAGTTTGGACGTTGAGGCCGTCGAAGAGATCAATGCCTGGCTACAGGGCGAAGAAGTTACCTTTACATTGCCTGAAGACGCTGGCTCCAGCAGCGTAACCAACATCGGTGAGCGACCGGTACTTGAGCAGTAACTACCTCTTTGGCGGCACTGAAAGCCGCCAAACATTTACATTCATACGTGTATGGTTGTAGTCTGTGTCGGTTTTATAGGCGCCTCAAGGGAAAAAGTAATGAAGAACATGTTTTACGGCGTACGTAGCGCGCTGATGGTGATTGGCGCTAGCGCGCTGCTTGTTGCCTGTGGCCAGGAAGAGCAAGCCGGCCAAGCAGAGGGACAGCAACAAGAACCGCCTCCGCATCCTGTTGAAGTGACCGAGGCGGCCCGACAAGATCTGCCGCTGGAAAAATCATACTCATCGCTGCTCCGCAGCGACGATGAAGTTACTCTGGTTGCCCGCGTCACCGGCTATTTACAGGAGCGTCATTTCGAGCCCGGTGAGTTTGTCGAGGAAGACCAACTTCTCTACTCCATCGAGCCTGATGTCTACCGCGCCACGGTGAACCAGCGAGAAGCCGATTTGCAAAGCGCCCGTGCGGAGTTTTCCCGCGCTCAGCGTGATGCAGAGCGCTTTGAGCGGTTGCTGAACCAGAATTCGGTGAGTCGTCAGGACTACGACCAGGCGCGTGCGGACCTAGGCGTTGCCCAGGCCAATGTGGCCCAGGCTCAGGCGGCACTGGAAAGCGCCCAGATCGACCTGAACTATGCCGAAGTGACGGCGCCCGTCGCTGGTATGATCAGCTTGAGCGAGATTAATGTGGGCAATCTGGTGCAGTCCGGCACCGAGCTTGCCACCGTCACGCCGCTGGATCCTTTGGAAGTTCGCTTCCAGATGCCGCAAGACGATGCGTTTGCACTGCGTCGACAGCTGCATGAAGAGGAATCGGTTGAAGACATTCGTGCCACCCTGGCGCTGCCCGGACGTGATGGCGGAGACGATCAGTCCCTTGAAGGTCGCCTTGATTATCTGGGGTCGCGGGTCAGCGACCGCACCAGCACCGTGCAGGCCAGCGCCACCTTTGATAATCCCGACGGGGACATTCTGCCGGGTCAATTCGTCCGCGTCAGCCTTGAGGGGCTGAAGCGCTACGGCGTTTATGCGGTGCCCGAAATTGCCGTTACCCAAGGCCTGATGGGGCCCCAGGTCTTCGTACTTGACGATGAGAATCGCGCCCGCTCACGCACGGTCACCCTTGGCGAGATGGCCGGCCCTTGGCAGATTCTGCGCGACGGTCTGGAAGAAGGCGATCGCGTGGTGGTCGGCGATCCTACCGGTATCGAACCCGGGACGGCGATCGACCCTCAGCCGTTTAGCGGCAGCGCCGAGGAAGTGATTGAAAACCTGGATGAAGCGCAGGCGGAAGCTGCCGAGCCGGCACGGCAAGGCCAGGGAAACCATGCTGGCGGTGAACAGGAAGGCGGTGAGGAAGGGGACGCCTCGCAATGAATTTCTCTAATTTCTTCATCAGCCGCCCCATCTTCGCGACGGTTCTGGCGATTATCCTGACCATCATCGGGGTCGTCAGCATGCGGGTGCTGCCCATCGAGCAGTACCCAAACGTCGTGCCGCCGACCGTTTCGGTGCAGGCGCAGTTCCCGGGGGCCGACGCCGAAACCGTCGCCCAGACCGTCGCAGCGCCGATCGCAGAAGCGATCAACGGGGTCGAGGGCATGATCTACATGACCTCGAACAGCAGCGATAACGGCAGCATGTCGCTCAACGTGTCGTTCGATATCGGCACCGAAGGCGACATTAACACCATCAACGTCAACAACCGGGTACAGGGGGCGCTCTCGCAGCTCCCTGAAGCCGTGCAGGATCAGGGCGTGACCGTCGAGCTGCGATCAAGCTCGATCTTGATGTTTGTGGCGCTGACCTCGCCGGAGGGCGACTACAACAACATCTTCATGCAGAATTACGCCACCCTCAACGTCATCGACGAGTTACGTCAGGTCCCCGGGGTGGGCGAAGCCGAGGTGTTGGGCGGCGGCGAGTTCGCCATGCGCATCTGGATGGACCCGGAAAAACTCTCTCAGTACGACCTGACGCCCACCGAGCTGGCCTCGGCCATTCGCGCCCAGAATACTGAAGTGCCGGCGGGCAGCCTGGCGGCCACGCCGCAAAGCGATCCGCGTGCCTATACCTATACCATCACGGCGGGTGGTCGGCTCAACAACGTCGACGATTTCCGCAATATTGCGCTGCGCACCAATCCGGACGGTTCGACGTTGCGCCTGGATGACGTCGCACGGATCGAGCTCGGCGCCTCGTCGTACGGGGTGGATGCGCGCCTGAACGGCGAGGCCATGGCGCCCATCATCATCAATCAGCAGCCGGGTGCCAACGCGCTGGAAACCGCGCGCGCGGTGAAAGCCACAATGGAAGAGCTGAGCGAGCGTTTTCCGCCGGGGCTCGAGTACGCGGTGCCCTACGACACCACGCTGTTCATCGACGCCTCGGTCAAGACCGTGGTGAAAGTCTTTATTGAAGCCTTCCTGATCGTTGGCGTTATTCTGTTCATCTTCCTGCAGAACTGGCGATTCACGGTGATCGCCATGTCGGTGGTGCCAGTGTCCGTACTGGCAACATTCGCGGGCTTTTACATGTTCGGCTTCTCGATCAACTTGCTGACGCTGTTCGCGCTGGTGTTGTCGATCGGGATCGTGGTGGACGATGCGATACTGGTGGTCGAAAACGTTGAGCGGGTGCTCAGCGAGGACGATGACATCAGCGTGAGGGACGCCACTATTCGCGCCATGAAGGAAGTCGGCGGGCCGGTTATTGCGACCTCGCTGATCATGGCGGCTGTCTTCATTCCCGTGGCGTTCCTCGGCGGTTTCACCGGGCAGATCTATCAGCAGTTTGCCTTGACCGTGGCGATATCGGTGGCGTTCTCGGCGCTGATGGCGCTGACCTTTACGCCCGCGCTGTCAGCGATCTTCATCAAGCACAAGGCCCAACACGGTCAGTCCAAATTCATGCGTGCGGTGAACACGCCGCTGCGCCTGTTTGACCGCTTTTTTGCCGCCATTACCGCGGTGTTCATGGTGGCGGTGAAGTTCCTGGTACGCTTTTGGGGACTGGCGCTGGTATTGACTGGCTTGGTCATCGGCGGTTCATGGTGGCTGTATCAAACCACTCCCTCGAGTCTGGTGCCGGAAACCGACCAGGGCGTGGTGTTGGCGAGTATCCAATTGCCCAATGCGGCGTCTCTGGACCGCACCCAGGATTACATGGCCGCGCTAAGCGAGCGGGTCGAAGCCATTCCGGGGGTAAGCTATTCATCAGCAGTGGCGGGTTACGACATCCTGACGGGTTCGGTGAATACCGCCCGCGGGGTCATGTTCATCAACCTGGCGCCCTGGCCCGAGCGCGATATTACCGCTACTGAGCTTGTCGGGCGGATTATGCAGATCGGTGCTGAAATACCCGGCGGCTCGGCCAGGGCGTTCAATGCGCCGCCGATCCAGGGGTTGTCGACCACCGGCGGCTTTACCGGCTACTTGCAGTCTTTCGGCGGGGCCTCCTCCCAGGAGCTGTTCGAAGCCTCGATGCAGGTCATGCAAAAGGCCAACGCGCACCCGGCGCTCGAGCAGGTGTTCACGACCTTCAGCGTCAACGTGCCCGGCTACCGCGCTGATATCGACCAGCAGAAAGCGCTGAGTTACGGCGTGTCGCTGGAAGATCTGCATTCGACGCTGTCCAATACGTTCGGCACCGGCTTTGTTAACTACTTCAGCTACCAGAACCGTAACTTCCAGGTATATCTGCAAAACGAAGACGAGTTCCGCCGAACGCCGGATGACGTGAATCATGTATACGTGCGCGGCGGCGACGGCGAGCGTATTCCGCTGTCCGAGTTTGTCAGCCTCGAGCGGGAAGCCAAGCCTGCCGTGGTATCGCGCTTTGGCGTCTATCTGGGGGCGCAGTTCCAGGGCGGCCCGGCGGAAGGCTACAGCTCGGCAGAGGCGATCGAGGCGATGGATCAAATCGTTGCCGACAATTTGGGTAGAAACTGGGGCATGGGCTGGACCGGTACCGCTTACCAGGAAGCCGAAATGGGCAATACAGCGGCGCTTGCGATTGTCTTCGGCATCCTGATGGTGTTCCTGATCCTTGCGGCCCAGTATGAAAGCTGGTCGCTGCCGCTGGCGGTGCTGACCTCTACGCCCTTTGCGTTTTTGGGGGGCGTCGGCGGCATCGTGCTGCGCGGGCTGGATACCAGTATCTACGTGGAAATCGGCCTGCTGGTGGTGGTCGGCCTGGCCGCCAAAAACGCTATCCTGATCGTTGAGTTCGCCGAGCTACAGCGCAAGGAGCAAGGCAAGACGATAAAAGAGGCAGCCATTACCGCTGCCGAGCTGCGTTTCCGGCCGATCATCATGACGTCGCTGGCGTTTATCTTCGGTACCCTGCCGTTGGCCTTGGCCACGGGGGCGAGTGACGTCAGCAGCCACCACATCGGCACCACGGTGGCGGTGGGTATGGCCACGGTGGCCATTCTGGGCAGCCTGTTCGTGCCAAGCTACTACGTCATGATCGCTCAGCTCTCTGACTGGTTAGGCCACATATTCCGCGGTAAATCCAAGCAAAGCGATCAGTCGGCGATGGAACAAGGCCGTTAAGCCACCCCGCTGATCCAGCAAAAATTGACGGGCATCATCGCGAGCGATGATGCCCGTTTTTTATGCTGCGCTGCTACATGTTATTGCCAGAGCAGGCCGCTACGCTGATAGGGCAAAGCTCAATAACATGAGCGCAAGCGTAGGAGGGACGCGATATGGATACCATACGCCAGCTGATGATGGGGTTTCCATTTATCCTGTTCAGCGTATTGTTGCCCCTTGTCGGGCTGTATTGGCTATTGGTGCTACTACGGTTAGCCCCTGTGGAGCTGTTCGAGCGAGACAGCCTACGCGATGACCACCTGGCGAGTGCACTGGTCGCCCTTGGGTTCGCCGGGGTGCCGACGACGGTTGCCTTGAGTTGGCTGATCGTTTTAGCGGCTGGGATGACACTAGCGGTAGAACTGCTGGTGCTGCGCTGGCTGTCGGTTGGGCTGTTTATCGTGCCGATTGGTGTGGTGCTGCTTTGGGCAAGCTTTGCCCTGGCGTCGCCAATCGCAGAAATCCTGTGTCGGCAGGTAGGGCCATGGTTTCATCGCCATCACGCTCGTCGCAGCTTACTGGGCAAGTGTGTGCAAGTGGTGCAGGCGAGCAGTGAAGGGCATCCTGGGCGCGCGGTTCTCACCGACGACCCTTCCTGCGAGGTGCAGTTACTTGGTAAGCATGACTCGGCAGAAAACGTGGGTGAATACCGCGTTCTGGTCAAATACCTGCCTAGAGAGGATGCGTTCCGCAGCGTTGCGCAGGATGCATTTCTCGAAACCCGCACACGGTTGCGTCTGCTTAAAGGCAAGTCCGGGTCGGCTGGGCCTTTAGCGCATCATTAGCGGTCAGTTTGCCCCGCTGGTGTCAGTTGAACGGCGCATCATGCTGGTCAACTGGTTCACTAGCGGGACACCCCGTTCATAGATTGAAAATCGCGAAGGGTCTCTGATCCATTCATGGAACAGCCCGGCGAGGGTTGCCTGGAGCAGGTCAGTGGCAACGTCGGGTGATAGGCCCTGAACGAGCATCTGTTGCTCTTCGGAGATCAGCAGGTGCTGGTAAAGCGAGTCGCGGCATTCGTCGGCGATTTCCTGCTGCATGGCGATAGGATCGATGTCGCTAAAAAATTCACAGCGATGAATCAGGATGGCGTGAACCCGGCGCGCGCGAGGGTTCTGTTCAAAGCGCTCCAGCCCCTTTAGGCAGGCCAGTCGAATGGCTTCCAGCGAGGAAACATCGTGCTCCAGCGCCTCGATTTCATCCACCAGGTCCTGGAACGGCATATGAACGCGCTCGAGCATGGCACGAAACATGTCGCCCTTGTTTTTAAAGTGCCAGTAAACCGCGCCCCGCGTCATCCCGGCTTGACGGGCGATTTGCTCCAGCGAGGTGCGGGCGACACCGTGTTCCATGAACATCTCTTCCGCAGCATCGAGTAGCGCCTCGCGCGTGGCCGCTGCTTCAGCCTTTGTTTTTCTTGCCATGGAAACCCAACCTCGTCGACGTTATTTATGCATATATCTTATCTGATTCTGCAATTATTTTACATTCAATTGTGTATGGAAACGGTGTGCGGAAACGTATGGGTAAGCACTCACATATTCAGGGGGCTGATATTTCAGAGCGAGGCGGGTATAAAGAATAATTGGAAACGCTGTTTTTAAATGTCGTGGCAGTGCACGCTATACAACCCGCAAAGCGAGACAATCCATAATGGCACGAGCCTCTTTTCAACTTGCCGGACACAGTATTGCGCCCGGCAAGCGCTTACAGATCGATGTACCGGTCGCCCGGCTGTATACCCATACGCCTTTGCACATTCCCGTCGAGGTGGTGCACGGACGGCGCAGCGGTCCGGTCATGCTGGTATGTGGTGGCATTCACGGCGATGAAATCAACGGTGTGGAAATCGTTCGCCGCGTATTACGCGCAAAAACCATCAATAGCCTGAAGGGCACCTTGATTGCTGTGCCGGTCGTCAATGTGTTCGCCTTTCTGCAACAAACGCGTTACCTGCCCGACCGGCGAGATCTCAACCGCTGCTTTCCGGGTAGCGAATCCGGTTCCCTGGGTGGGCGTGTGGCGGCGTTGTTCCGTGAAGAAATCGTCGATCACGCCACGCATATCATTGACCTGCATACCGGGGCGATCCACCGCACGAACCTGCCACAAATCCGCGCTCAACTGAGCCCGGAGAGCGAAACCGAACGTATGGCCGATGCCTTTGGTGCACCGGTGGTCCTCAATGCTGAGCTGCGCGAGGGCAGCCTGCGCCACTATGCGCAAAGTCGCGGTATTCCGGTGCTCACCTACGAAGCCGGTGAGGCGCTGCGCTTTGATGAATGGGCGATCGCTCCGGGGGTACGCGGCGTACTGCGAGTAATGCGCCGCCTCGGCATGCTCAGTGGCGAGCAGCGCCGCCGCTCGCCGGCGCCTGCGGAAGTCGCCAATGGTTCGAGCTGGGCGCGGGCACCCATCGACGGCATCCTGCGACCCAAGGTGCGCCTGGGGGCACGCGTTGCCAAAGGTGAAGTATTGGGTAAGGTGGCGGACCCATTCGGCAATGATGAGGGCGACGTGCGCGCCATGGCCGACGGCATCGTGATTGGTATGAGCCGCTTGCCGCTGGCCAATGAAGGCGAAGCGCTGTTTCATATCGCGCGCTTTGATGCCATCGAGGAGGCCGAGACAGCGATCGAAAGCTTCCAGTCGAGCCTTACACCACCCCCTGACGCGATTTACTGAATAAAATTGATAATAGAAAACTATCGATTTGATAGTTGGAGCCCCACCGCCATGGATGGCGGGAAGTGCTGTATTTAACTATAACTGATGACGTGACCAACGCAGCCAACTGGCCAGTGGCCAAGCTTTAGCGGCAGAGACGGTGACTGGACAGTGACCGCGCCACCTCGAATGAAGGGAGAACTAACGATGGCAGGCGACAACCCCAACTACACGACAACTGAAGCAGGCAATCCGGTTGCCAGCGACGAGCATGCGCTTTCGGTAGGCCAAGATGGTCCGATCGTCATGCACGACCATTATCTCATGGAACAGATGGCGGCGTTCAACCGCGAAATGATTCCCGACAGACAACCTCACGCCAAGGGCAGCGGGGCGTTCGGCCATTTCGAGGTGACCCACGATGTCAGCCAATACACCAAGGCCAAGTTTCTACAGAAAGGCGCCAAAACCGATGTGGTGATTCGCTTTTCAACCGTGGCCGGGGAAAGCGGCAGCCCGGATACCTGGCGCGACCCACGCGGTTTCGCCGTGAAGTTCTATACCGACGACGGCAATTTCGACATGGTGGGTAACAACACCCCCGTGTTCTTTGTGCGCGACCCGATGAAGTTTCAGCACTTCATCCATTCGCAAAAACGTCGTGCCGACAATGGCCTGCGCGACCACGACATGCAGTGGGATTTCTGGACGCTTTCGCCCGAATCCGCCCACCAGGTGACCTGGTTGATGGGTGACCGGGGCATTCCGGCCACCTGGCGGCACATGAACGGGTACTCGAGCCATACCTATATGTGGGTCAATGAAGATGGCGAGCGCTTCTGGGTGAAGTATCACTTCAAGACCGACCAGGGCATCAAATGCATGACCCAGCAGCAGGCCGATGAGATGGCCGGTAGCGATGCCGACTATCACCGTCGTGACCTGTTTGAGGCGATCGAGCGGGGGAATTACCCGACCTGGACGCTCAAGATGCAGATCATGCCCTTCGACGATGCCAAGACCTATCGCATCAACCCGTTCGACCTGACCAAGGTGTGGCCCCACGACGACTATCCGCTGATCGACGTCGGCAAGCTCACCCTGGACCGCAACCCGACGGATTTCCACAGCCAGATCGAGCAGGCCGCGTTCGAGCCTAACAACATGGTGCCGGGAACGGGGCTGTCACCGGACAAAATGCTGCTGGCACGTTCGATCTCCTATGCCGACGCCCACCGCGCTCGCTTGGGGGTCAACTACAAGCATATTCCGGTGAACACGCCCAAGAGCCCCGTGCACAGCTACGGCCAGGGTGGGGCGATGCGCATCAAGCATGCCACCGACCCGGTATATGCGCCGAACAGCAAAGGCGGCCCCAAAGCCGATCCGCAGCGCTACCCGGAAGATGCCGTTTGGTCGACCGACGGTCAGTTTGTGCGTGAGGCGTACACGCTTCGCCCAGACGATGATGACTGGAGCCAGGCTGGCGCGTTGGTACGTGACGTGATGGACGACGCCGAACGTGAACGGCTGGTCAACAATGTGGTGGGCCACCTCTCTGGCGGCGTGACGGAACCGGTGCTGGAGCGCGCGTTCGAGTATTGGCGCAACGTTGACCCGGATATTGGCAAGCGCATCGAACAAGGCGTGCGCGGCCAGTAACAGCTCCGGCAATCGCCTAATCGCAGCCCGTCACTGCTAAGCGGTGGCGGGCTGTTTGGCGTCGGCAGGCTGGGGTGAGGGCTCGCGGACCAGACTCAGGGCTTCGTCAAACAGGCGTAGCCCGGCGCCTTCTTTATGCGCGTTTTCCGACAGGTGGCGGCGAAAACGACGCCCACCCGGGCAGCCCTGAAACAGACCCAGCAAATGACGCGTGATGTGGTTGAGCTTGGCACCTTCGTCCAACCGCGACTGTATGTAGGGGCGAAATGCCCGTGCAGCATCCAGGCGGCTAGCGGCGGGTCCTGGTGTGCCAAACAGTTGCTCATCCACGCCCGCCAGCAGCCACGGGTTTTGATAGGCCTCACGGCCTACCATCACGCTATCTACGTGTTCGAGCTGTACCTGGCATTCCTCAAGCGTTTTAATGCCGCCGTTGATCCCGATGTGCAGCGTGGGATGCTGCTGCTTCAAGCGATGCACACGCGGGTAATTCAACGGGGGCACATCGCGGTTTTCCTTGGGCGATAAACCTTGCAGCCAGGCTTTACGGGCATGAACGGTAAACGTCTGGCAGCCCGCATCCGCCACGGTGTCAATAAAGCGTGTCAGGTCAGCATCTTCGTCCTGATCATCAACACCGATACGACATTTTACCGTCACGGGAATCGACACCGACGCCTGCATGGCACGCACAGCGGCAGCGACTTTTTCAGGGAAACCCATCAGGCAGGCGCCAATCATATTGTTCTGCACCCGGTCGCTCGGGCAGCCGACGTTCAGATTGACCTCGTCGTACCCCCACGCTTCGGCAATCGCTGCGCACTCAGCAAGCTCAGCGGCATCGCTGCCGCCAAGCTGCAAGGCAATCGGGTGCTCAACGTCGTCAAAGCCCAAAAAACGCGCACGCGGCGAACCGTGCAGGATAGCCCCGGTGGTCACCATCTCGGTATACAGCAACGCACGCCTGGTCAAGGTGCGCGCAAAGGCTCTGTAGTCCCGGGTTGTCCAGTCCATCATAGGCGCGACGGAGAACCGACGCGCGGCGTCTGCTGGGTTAATGTTCGTCATATCAATCACTTGCATACTCGGTATGCGGTATAAATAACGTCCTGAAACAAGTGGAAATGATACACCGTAGCGGACGCATAGAATCGGGGATGGTTGGTGTGCGATTGTACGCAAAAAAAAACACCCGGCCCAGAGCCTAAATCGCCACCCAAAGAGGGTGAAATCGTCTCTGTTGTTGCCGTTGAACCCTGAAGAGCGTTTATCAGGCGTGGGGATAAATCGACTTCGAATGCGGTTAGGTCGGGCTATGGGTTAGGGATGAAGGTTGGTGAATCGATGCTCAATCAGCCATTTATCCCCAAAGCGCGCATTGAACGATTCGATGTGGTTGTTTTGGTCTGGTTTTTCAGGCTTGATCAAAAACAAAGCAACGCCACTTAGATATCGCCCACCAACGTATAGGATCGGATTCTAATCGGTAGTGCTACTCAATCGGGGCGTGACGTCGCTACATCGAGGCCATGACCCAAAAAGCCGGGCGGACGATCAATGTTATTTTACTGTCGGCGTATGAATAACGCTTGGTAGCGGGATACTTGATGATTGCCCAACGAATTGAAGGCTTAGAGGACCAGTTGCACCTGTTCGGGGCGTCGCAGCTTACTTTTGAGTCAAAAGCGCGCATCGATGGTTGGTGAGGCGTGTGAAAAAGCCGTTATGGCAGGCGTTGGTCAGTTGGCACGCTTGTTGCTTTAACTCAATATTAAGAATTTTAGGGTGTGATCTTCGACTTTAAAAATATCGTCAGTGGGTTGACAAAGTCGATAAAGGGTCACAATCTAAATTCTGTAATAGACATATTGTGCGTCGGCATATGCCGAAAGAGCACAGAGCAATAGGGCTCCCATCGTTACCGTCAGGTAGCGTTGTGAGCCCTTTTTTTATGTCCGCAAACAGGAAGGTCGTTCAATGAACAGTCGTATTCCGGTTGGCATACTCTTTTCCACCCAGGGCCCTTACGCCACCGTTGGCCGCTCAATGCGAGATGGGGCGATGCTGGCGCTGGAAGAGGTCAACCAGGGCAAACGCTTCCCCTTTGAACTTGTACCTATCGAATGCGAGCCAGCCGGTGACAACGCTGCTTACAGCACCCACGTGCGGCGTTTGCTGCGCCATGAGGGCGTGAAGCATGTGATTGGTTGCTATACGTCTTCCAGTCGCAAAGAAGTCATCCCGATTTTCGAAAAATACGATGGCTTGCTGTGGTATCCGTCTCACTACGAAGGGTTTGAGACCAATAATAACGTCATCTACACCGGCGCCGTTCAGAACCAGCATGTCCTCCCGCTGATGGACCATGTGCTCGCCCATATCACCCGAGATGTCTACTTCGTGGGCTCCAACTACGTGTGGGCCTGGGAAAACGGCCGCATCATCAGAGAGCTGACCAAGGCGCATGGCGGAAAAATGATCGCCGAGCGCTACCTGCAGGTCGGTGATCTGGATGTGGCCCGTATCATTGAAGAGATCCACGAAAAGCAGCCCGCGTTCATCATGAACATGCTGATCGGTGAGTCCAGCTATGCGTTCTACCGAGCGTTTGCCAAGGCGCGGGGTGAAAATGCAGCGCTACAAAAGACTGTGGTTGGCAGCTGTACGCTCTGCGAGCCGGAACTTGCCCAGATTGGTCCTCAGGCGTGTGCTGGGCATCTCGCATCCAGCGTTTACTTCTCGACGATCGACACGCCGGTTAACAAGCAGTTCGTTGCCAGTTATCGCCAACGTTACGGCCATGATGCCCTGCCGAGTGCCGACGCAGAGGCTTCCTACAATACTGTGCATCTACTCGCCCTTGCTTTGGCTGGTGCTGATTCCGTTGATATCGACCGGGTGAAAAAAGCCTTGCATGGAGCGTCGTTCCAGGCGCCCCAGGGAAGGGTGCATGTCGATCCCGAGAGTAACCACAGTTACTTGACTGTTCGGCTGGGGATATCCAGCGAAGACGCGACGTTCGAGGTGATTTCAGAAGCCACGGCACCCGTTCGCCCGGATCCTTATCTCGTATGGGCGGAAGCATGTGGATCAGGGCCAGCGCAGTCGGAAACGCCCATTGCTCAGAACAACATTGGCTTGAGGATCGTGCGATGACGGTTACCACGCGACGCAACTTCAGGGGGCACCGGGCATTGATTGTGTGTGCCGCTGAAAAGGATCGAGCGGTGCTGACTCAGTTCCTTGTGGAACTGGGCGTAACCCCGGTCGTTCATGAAAGTCACGATGAGGCGGAGACTGGCAAGCCGTTTGACCTGGTGTTCTTCGACGATGAACTGGGACGCCAATTTGGCAGCATCACGCAGATGATCGACAGCGTCCAGGGGCCGGCGATTGCATTGATCGGTTCGGATGCGCCGAGTTCAGTCAATTGGTTCATCGAGCGCCGTGTGTGCGGCTATCTGACCAAGCCGTTACGCAAGGCCGGTATTCTGGCCAGTCTCATCATCGCTTACCAAACCTATAACGAGTCCTGCCAGACGGAGCAACAACTTCATCGTCTGGAGCAGCAGGTTCGTGCCCGCCAGGTCGTCTGCACGGCGGCGATCAAGCTCATCGAGGATATCGGAATTTCGGTCAATGACGCCTTTGCCCTATTGCGGTCGGCGAGCATGAACCGCCGGCTATCCCTTGAGGATTTGGCGGCAATGATCGTCTCGGGTGAGATCGCGGTGGCGGCACTCAAAGAGGAGATCGACTCGGTCCATCGTCTTCGGGAGACCCGATTGAACGGTTATTTATAGCGGACTGATTGAGATCGGTCGAAGCGGAATATATCGGTCAGGCTTCAAGAGCAAAAGGTCGCTTCTCATTTTAGGCAGAGGCGATTAGGGAGCTGTTTTGCTGCAGGACGGCGAGGAAGGAAAAAGTAAAACTACATCAGGGGTATACAAATGAAATACTCAACAATCCAGAAAACGGCCACCTTGACGACGTTGTTGGCGGGCACTTTCGTGACCCAGGCGTCAGCGGATGATCCCATCCAGATAGGTGTGCTTGAGGACCAGTCGGGCAACTTTGCCGCGGTGACGCAGGCCAAGGTGAGTGCCATTGAGTTGGCAGCTGAGGAAATCAACGATGCGGGCGGTATTGCGGGTCGTGAGGTCGAGCTGGTCGTTTACGATACGCAATCGGATGATCGTCGTTACCAGGAGTTGATGCGGCGGGTCCTGCAGCGTGATCAGGTGGATACCGTCTTTGCGGGTTTTGCGTCGTCATCGCGTGAAGCGTATCGCCCGATAGTCAACCAGTTCGACGGCTTGGCGTTCTATAATAACCAGTATGAAGGCGGTGTGTGCGACGCCAACATGATCGTGACCGGCGCGGTCCCAGAGCAGCAGTTCTCGACGCTGATTCCCTGGATGATGGAAGAGTATGGCCCGAACGTCTATACGATTGCCGCGGACTATAACTTTGGCCAGATTTCGGCAGAGTGGGTGCGTCAGATTGTTGAAGAGGAAGGCGGCGAAATCGTGGGCGAGGAGTTCATCCCTCTGGATGTTTCCCAGTTCTCGCAAACCATCCAAAACATTCAGGGGGAAGCCCCGGACTTCGTCGTCACCCTGCTGGTCGGTTCCAATCAGGCGTCCTACTACGAGCAAGCGGGGTCTGCAGACCTTGGGATCCCCATGGCTTCATCGGTGAACGTTGGGCAGGGCTACGAACATAAGCGGTTTGCGCCACCAAGCCTTGCAAACATGTTCGTGACAACGAACTTCATCGAAGAAGTGGATACCCCTGAGGCGAATGCGTTCGTTGAGAAATTCTATGAGCGCTTCCCTGATACGCCCTATGTGAATCAGGAAGCCGCCAACTCTTATATCGCCATGTACCTTTACAAGCAGATGGTTGAGCGTGCCGATGGCTCGACCGACAAGGAAGACCTTCGCGCCGTCATCGCCGAGGGAGATGTCTGCTTTGATGGCCCTTCTGGCACGGTGTGTCTCGATCCGCAAAGCCAGCATATGTCTCACAATATCTTCCTGGCAAAAGTGGATGAGAACCACGAGATCTCCTTCCCTGAAACCTGGGAAAATATCGAGCCGTACTGGCTGGGTGACAATGGTTGCGACCTGACCCAGAACGACCCAAGTGCCCAGTACACCCCCTCTAGCCCTCCCAACGAGTAAATATCACGCATCGTCCCGGCAGGGTGGTGAACGTCACCCTGCCTGACCTGTGAGTTTGCATTAAGCGGGAAACCTCGCGGGCGTTTCCTGCCCAGGAGCTGGATATGGAATACCTACATTTAGCGTTCACAGCTTTCTATCAGTTTGGGGATGCGTTTGCTTTTCTGGTGCTATCTGCCATGGGGCTTGCGGTGATCTTCGGGATGATGGGCATCATCAACCTGGCTCATGGTGAATTCATCATGTGCGGCGCCTACGTCACGGTCGTAACGGCACGCCTGGGGGTGCCACTGCCCATCGCGATGCTGTGTGGCAGTCTGGCCGCCGGGATACTTGGCATTGTGCTAGAGCGCACGATCATCCACCGCCTCTATCACCGGCCGCTGGACTCTATTGTGGCCACCTGGGGGATCAGCCTGATTCTTACCCAGGGCACGCTGATCCTGCTTGGCTCAAGCATGTCGGGCATCAGTACGCCGCTTGGCAGCTTTTCGGTGGGCGACTACACATACTCTACCTATCGGATGGTGCTGCTTGGGGTCGCCGTGCTTCTTCTCGTTGGCCTGTATGTGCTGTTTCACCATACGACGTTCGGCATCCACTCGCGCGCCACCATTCAAGCACCGCACATGGCGAAAGCGGCGGGTATCGACACCGGACGTATGTACTCACTCACCTTTGGCCTCGGGGCGGCCCTGGCCGGGTTGGCCGGTGCGCTTTATGCACCGACGATTTCCATCGTGCCGACGCTGGGTGCCAATTTCCTGGTCGAGAGCTTCGTGACGGTGGTTGTCGGTGGCGCGGATGTGTTCCTGGGTACCGCACCGGCGGCGGCCACACTCGCGGTCATCAAGGCCTTTCTGACCGGTTGGCAAGGGCAGCTAATAGGCCAGGTGGGGCTATTAATAACCGTCATGGTGGTTATCCGCATTCTCCCACAAGGCCTGTCTGGCTGGTTACTCAAGGGGCGTACATAAATGGGTATGTTGCAGCGAGAAGGATCGGTGACGACACCTTCGTCGTCTCGAGTTCCCAACTGGATGCGGCTCGTTAACGGTCCGCAAACACTGGGTCGCGGCCCGTTGTTTTGGGTTGGCTTTGCCTTGGCCATTGGGGCCGCCATCGTTTACCCCGCCTTTGCGGATGCCTGGAGCGTCGGTAATACGGCCTACTTCTTTTGCTGGGTGTTCATGGCGCTTGGGCTGTCGTTGATCTGGGGCTACACGGGGTCGCTCAGCTTTGGCCAGACGGCTTTCTTCGGGCTTGCCGGATACACGTACGGTGTCGTCACGATCAACTTTGGCGCGGCTTACGGTATGACCCTCGTCGGCGTGTTGATTGGGGTTGGGGTGTCGTGCCTGGGGGCGGCGCTACTTGGTTACATTCTTTTCTACGGGCGAATCAGCGGTGTCTTCCTGGGTATCGTTACGCTGTCGACCACGCTGGTATTTGCCACCTTTATGGCACAGACCGCTGGCTCGCAATGGGCGATCGGCGATGCACGGCTGGGTGGCGACAATGGCATGACCGGTATGCCGCCGTTGACCATTCCTTGGCCGGGGGGCGATATCGCGCTGTATTCGGGCGTGCCGCTTTATTACCTGCTTCTGGCCCTGCTGGTGCTTTGCTACCTGGGGTTGCGGGTGCTGGTCAATTCGCGATTCGGCAATGTGCTGGTGGCGATTCGTGAGAATCCGCATCGCGCTGAAATGCTTGGTTATGACACGCGCCGCTATCAATTGATTGCCTTTGTGATTGGCAGCGGGCTGGCGGGGCTGTCCGGCGTGCTCTATACCGCCTGGGGGCAGTACATCAGCCCCTCCAACATGGATTTGGCGGCTGCTGCCTTGCCCATTATCTGGGTGGCAGTGGGTGGACGCAAAGATCTTACCGCGACGCTGGTAGGCACCTTGGTGGTGCTGGGCATATTCCAGAATCTGACGATCTACGGCAGCTACTACGCCTTCGTCATCATGGGACTGCTATTGGTCGTCATCGTGGTCTATTTGCCGGAAGGCTTAATCCCGGGGTTGGCCAGGCTCTTTGTCCGCCTGCGTAAGCGTAAGGAGGGTATGTCGTGACCCTACTGCGAACCGAACATTTATATAAACATTTCGACGGCGTGAAAGTTGCCCAGGATGTGAACTTTTCGATGGAGATCGGTGAAATCCGCTGTTTGATTGGCCCCAATGGTGCGGGGAAGAGCACGTTTTTCAAGCTTGTGCTTGGTGAGCATCGACCCAGCGCCGGAAAGATATTCTTCTCGGAGAAGGACATCACCAAGTTTCGTTCCTTTGAACGCGTGAAACAGGGCATCGCCGTCAAGTTTCAGGTGCCGGGTATCTTCGCTGAGCTGTCCGTTTGGCAAAACATGCAGATCGCGGTTCAGAACCATCTGCATGGCGATTCAATGACAGCGGCGATCGACAAAGCCCTTGCCTTTGTAAGGCTCACCGACAAGGCAGGCGAGCTTGCGGGTGAGCTCTCCCACGGCGAGCAGCAGTGGCTTGAGATCGGCATGGCGGTGAGTACTGGACCACGTTTGCTGCTGCTCGACGAGCCGACGGCGGGTATGACGCCGGAAGAAACGGCGCGCACGGGCGAGATGATCCAAGCCCTCAATCGCCAGGGGATGTCCATTCTGGCGGTCGAGCACGATATGGAATTCGTACGCCAGATTGCCCATAAGGTCAGCGTACTGAACTTCGGTGAGATCTTCGCGGAAGGCACGATCAACGATATCGAGGCTAACGAAGAGGTCGCACGTATTTACCTGGGGACAGCCGATGACGACGAATAATACAGATCTGCTGAGCGTGGAGGGCGTCACGTCTGGCTATGGGACAACCTCTGTTCTGCAAGAGGTCAGCTTGAGTGTTGGCCGGGGAGAGGTGGTGGCCGTCATCGGCCGGAATGGCGTCGGCAAGACGACCTTGATGAAGACGCTGATCGGTCTTCTCAGGCATCGACAGGGCATTATCCGCTTCGATGGTGAGGATATCAGTACGCTCGAATCCCACCAGCGTGCGCGCTTGGGTATTGGCTATATCCCGCAGGGACGCGAGGTCTTCTCGCGCATGACCGTCTGGGAAAACCTTAAGGTTGGCGAGATGCTCCAGCAGCCAGGAGAGGGCGTCGACTATGAGCGGGTCTACGAGTTCTTTCCTATCCTGCGCGAGCGGGCCAATCAGCGGGCGGGCACCTTCAGTGGTGGACAGCAGCAACAGCTGGCGATCGGCCGGGCCATGGTGGGCAAGCCGAAGCTGATGCTGCTCGATGAACCCTCGGAAGGTATCCAGCCGAATATCGTCAAGGACATTTCGCGCAACATTCTCAAGCTCAACCGTGAGCTGGGCGTCACGATTCTGCTCGTCGAGCAGAACCTGGACATGATCATGACCATGGCGCAGCGCTGCTACGTCATGGACAAGGGGCAAATCACCCACGAGCTGGCTAGGGAACAACTCCGTGACCGTGACGCGATGCGTCGCATTCTGGCGGTTTGAGGGTAGGGCGTGACCCCAAGGTGGGCATGCGAAGCGTAGGTTCATTTCACCATGACGCAAGCTCCGGTCTGCAGTTCCTGGAGCGATGACTGAAAGCAGCTAAAAGTACCTAAACAGTACATAAAAAGGAGTAGAACAATGAATTGGTTTGATCATTCCATCATGGCGCGTCGCGCCGTCGCCAGCGGTAAGCCGGGTACTACCCACCAACTGACAGAGGCGGTTCAAGGTCAGTATCACTATACGCTTGGGCCCAACCCCAAGCCCGTGCTGCATATTCAGCCGGGGGATATCGTCAGTGCGGAAACCCATGATGCTTTCGAAGGCAAACTGCGCTCGGAAAGCGACAAGCCAAGCGAATTGCTTAATCTGCCTTACCTTAATCCGCAAAACGGGCCGATCTACGTAGAAGGGGCCGAGAAGGGTGACTGCCTGGCGGTGTATATCCGCGACATGAAACCCCGTGGCCCGCAGCCTTGTGGTACGACGGCGCTGATTACCGAATTTGGTGGTTTGGTGGCGACCGGTGACACCGCGCTACTCAATGAACCACTGCCGGAGCGGGTTAAGAAGGTAGACGTTGACGCGGAAACCGGCGTGAAGTGGACCGATAAAATAACCCTGCCGTATCAGCCATTTATTGGCACCATTGGGGTCTCGCCAGAGATAGAGTCGATTAGCTCGCTGGTTCCCGATTATTACGGCGGCAATATGGACTTACCCGATGTGGCGCCTGGAGCAGTCATCTATCTGCCGGTGCATACCAAAGGTGCCTACCTTTATCTGGGGGACTGTCATGCAGCCCAGGGCGATGGTGAATTGTGCGGCGTGGCGATTGAGCACCCTACCGTGACAACCGTACAGGTCGACTTGATTAAGGATTGGACGTTCAAGTGGCCGCGCCTGGAAAACGAGCAGTTCTATATGACCATTGGTTCCGCACGGCCGATGGAAGATGCCTCGCGCATTGCCTACCGAGAGCTGGTTCGCTGGCTGGCGGCAGAGTTCGATTTCGATGAGATCGAGGCTTACATGCTGCTCACCCAGGCAGGGCGTGTGCGGTTGGGCAATATGGTGGATCCAAAGTATACGTTAGGTGCTTCCATCCTTAAGTCCATCGTTGGACAAGCACGCTAGCGAGCGGGGAGGTAACAATGAAATACCTTGCCGCCACGGTGCAGTTTGAGCCTGAAATGTTAGCCAAAGAGCGCAATATCGATGCGCTGAAACGGTTGGTGGAAGAGGCGGCTGCGTCGGGGGCGCGGCTGATCATCACGCCGGAAATGGGCCTTACCGGTTACTGCTGGTATGACAGGGAGGAAGTGACGCCCTATGTAGAACCGGTACCTGGGCCTTCAACCGAATGCTTCGCCGCTTTGGCGGCGAAGCTTGACTGCTATATCGTTATCGGGCTGCCGGAAGTGGAGCCTGCCAACGGCCTTTACTACAACACCGCGGTTCTAGTGGGCCCAGAGGGGTATCTGGGTAAGCATCGTAAAAGCCACCCTTACATTGCCGAGCCAAAGTGGGCGGCCTCTGGGGATACGGGCCATCAGGTGTTTGAGACGTCGCTTGGGCGGATTGCGCTGCTCATCTGCATGGATATTCATTTTCTTGAAACCTCACGTCTGGTGGCGTTGCAGGGCGCCGATGTCATCTGCCATCTGAGTAATTGGCTTGCCGAGCGCGCACCTGCCCCATATTGGATTAGTCGTGCCAGGGAAAATGGCTGCTACCTTATCGAGAGTAACCGCTGGGGGCTTGAACGCGGTGTTCAATTCAGTGGCGGCAGCTGCGTGATTGACCCGGATGGACATGTCCAGGCGAGCAGGGATGACGGCGATGGAGTCGTGCTGGGCGAGATTGATACCGACCGAGTAACAGGGCCGTTAGCCAATGAGCGTCGGCCAGATCTCTATCATGAGTTACTTCATCAAACTTACGCCTGGAACCCGTTGGACTTTTTCAGGCTTTATGGTCATCAGCCACTGCCCAAGGGCAAGGCAAGTACCATTGCGGTTGCTCAATTCTCCCCTTCGAACAATCTCGACGATAATCTTTCCCAATGTATGGCGCTGATCGCCGAAGCAGAGCATGCCGAGCTGGTGGTTCTGCCCGAGTTAGCCCTGACGGGACTGAACGCTGGCGCGATCAATCCTATTTCATCGGAGCACCCTGCTTTCAGCGCACTCTGTCGACTCGCCGAGGATCGTCAACAGTACTACGTGGTGGGTTTCGCGGAGCAGGAGGATGGGCATCTCTATAATGCGGCCGCTCTTGTGGGGGCGCAGGGCGTTATGGAGGTGTATCGCAAGATTCATTTAACCGAGGTTGATCGAGAATGGGCAACACCAGGCGAACGTTGGGTTAGCGGCGATTTACCCTTAGGTCGCGTGGGAATGCTGATCGGCCATGATGCCGATTTTCCCGAGGCGGGGCGTATTCTGGCGCTGCGAGGGTGTGATGTGATCGCTTGCCCTGCCGCCTTACCCGGGCCTTTTCATAGTGCGCATCCCGGTACAGGCATTCGTCAGCCAGCCCCTATTTCTACCGGCCCGGACGAACACCATTGGCACCATTACCGGGTGCGTGGTGGCGAGAACAACTGCTATTTCGCCTTCGCCAATGTGCATATGCCCGAGTCGGGTTTACCCGGATTAAGCGGTATATTCGGACCGGATACGTTCCATTTCCCTCGCCAGGAGGCGCTGATGACCAGCGCCAGGGGCTGCATTCAGCTTGCCATCGACACGAGCAACCTGGAGTCGGCTTACCCGAACAGCGCTGTGCGCCGCAAGGACCTGGTGGCGATGCGCCTGCCACACCATTACCACAGCTTGTTGGAGAGGTAGTTTGTTCCTCCCTTACTAGATGCCTTTTCAGGCAACCGTCTGTTTATAGGAGTAGTTGACCATGAGCGTGAAGCGACCCGGCATTGATACCTTGGCGGCCATTTCCGATTATTACGGTTTTGACCTTTCCTTTGATGAACTGAGCGAGTTCCAGTCCGCCGTTGCGGGCTCAATGGCCATTTATGATCGCCTGGATGAACTGGCGGATGAATCACTGCCGGTCAACTACCCTCGGTCAGAATTGGGTTATCGCCCGGTAGGTGACGACAACCCGCTCAATGGCTGGGCGTGGAAGTGTTCGGTGCCTGGGGCCAAGGAAGGACCGTTAGCCGGTCGAACAGTGGCGTTAAAGGACAATATCGCGCTGGCAGGCATTCCCATGATGAATGGTTCGCCGATCATGGAAGGTTTTGTGCCCCGGGAAGACGCCACCGTGGTCACACGGCTGCTCGACGCTGGCGCGCATATCATCGGCAAGACGGCCGTACCTGCGTTCTGTTTTGACGGTGGCGGCTGTACCGGCTATCCCGAGCCTCAGCCGGTAAATCCGCACGATCATGACCGGCTGGCCGGGGCCTCCTCCAACGGCAGCGCCGTGGTGGTGACTAATGGTGAAGTGGATATGGCGCTTGGGGGCGACCAGGGCGGTTCCATTCGGCTGCCCGCCTCGTGGAGTGGCTGTTACGGCATCAAAGGCACCCATGGCCTGGTGCCTTACACGGGGATCTTTCCGATTGAGCTGACAATCGATCATGTGGGCCCCATGGCGCGCACTGCGGAAGATTGCGCGCGCATGCTGGAAGTGCTGGCTGGCTCGGATGGGTTGGATCCGCGCCAGTACGATGTACGCACGGCGAAATATACCGAATCGCTTAGCGAAGACCTTGCAGGTTTGCGTATTGGCATCCTGCGTGAAGGGTTTGGCATTGCCGGTGTCAGTGAACCGGACGTGGACGCCGCTGTGAGAGAGGCCGTCAGCATACTGGAAAAAGCCGGGGCGCGTGCCTCGGAGGTCTCAGTCCCCATGCACAGCGACGGGCTGGCGTTGTGGAGTGCGATCGCCTTTGAGGGTGCGACCGAGCTGATGGTCAGGGGCGATGGTTACGGCACCAACTGGCGCGGCCATTACAGTACGCAACTGATGGACTTTTACGGACGGGCTCGCCGCGCCCGTGGCCATGACTTCAGCGACACTGTGAAGATGACGGTGCTCGCCGGGCATTACATGTCCGAGCAGTATAATCGCCACTACTACGGTAAGGCCCAGAATATCGGTCGGCGGCTAGCTCGCGATTATGACAAGGCCCTGCAGGAATATGACCTGCTGATCATGCCCACCACCGCCATGAAAGCGGTCAGCAGGCCGGCAGATAAACACCTCACCAGCACACTCGCCGGTGCGCTTGGCAATCTGCACAACACCGCCCCGTTTGATGTGAGCGGGCACCCGGCAATGAGCGTGCCGGTCGGCTTTTCAGAAGGCCTCCCTGTCGGTATGCAACTGGTGGGGAGACGCTGGGATGAGGCAACCGTGCTGAAGGTCGCCCATGCCTATCAGGTCGCTATCGGCTAGCGGTATGCGTCCAGCGCCGTAGGAGGTGTTATACCCAGTCCTTAACCTTCGCTCGTAAAGCCCTTGTAGGCCAGCGCCCGACTTCGTCGGGCGATAACCTTCGGTGCCGGGATGCTTGCTGATCGCGCAACAAGTTGTGCTCCTACAAACCCCGCCTGCACTTGGCTTTGAAAACCCGCCTTCAACATCTATCGGCCTTTGGAGCTGTTTCCGTTACACTAAGCGGCTTTAAGCTTGCCTGCGGGCAGTGGGTGTTTTTTGTCGAGGTGTCTCTTGGGTGACGCGCTACATGCTTGGTGGGCGCAGCAGTTGGTGCTGTGCGATTGGCATTTTACGCCGCATCCCTTATCGGTGGATGCGGGGGCGGCAGAGCAGCGTTTGCTGGGCCAGGGGATTGCCCATCGGGGTGAACTGGCCGAGCAATGGTGGGTTGCGATGCATGCGCCGGCAGGCGAGGCGGATCAACTGCTGGCAGCGCTTGAATGGGCGGCGTTGGCCGGTGCAGCGGGGTGGATAAGCCCCGAGCAGGCCAGCGACTGGGCCTGCTGCGTGATGCAGCGTATTCATCGTGAGTACCGCGACCTGCGCAGTTGGCTGGGCGATGTGCGCCGCTCCCTGGGCGTGCGTGGCTGGGCCTCCGGGGCCGATGACCGTTTTATTGATGCCTGTCAGGTGCTGGCGGATTCGGAAGCCGAGGGCGCGGGGATCACCTGGGAAATGTTTGAGACGGCGTTGCGCGAGCACGGTGAAGTCGCCCTGTGGCCTACGTCGCCTGGCGCTCAGCCCTGGCGGCTGTGTGCGCTGTTTCGCCCGCTGCTGAATTACCCGGCAAGCAAGGCGGATTGGCCTGATGCGGTCAACTGGTTAGGTACCGCTTGGGACATCGACAGCCGCGACGAGCTGCTGACCGGGCTGTTATGGCTGGGTGCCCAGGGTGAACGCCAGCGCTGGGATGTTGAAGCGCGCGACCTGCTTGCCATGGACGCGGCCCAGCGCCAGGAGTGGCAACGCAATGCCCAGCCCGATTCGCACCACGCCAGCGTGCTGTGCCGCTTTGTCAACCAGGGCGAGCCCCTGGAGTGGGCCGCCTGGGATTGGTTGCGGCTGGTCGAGCTGGCCTGGGCGGGCGCCTGTAGCGGCTGGTTGAGTCAGGCCGAGGCGGATGCCTTTGCGGCGCACGCCGCCGAACTGATGCAGCGCCGCTACCACGACTGGCGGGCGGTGATTGTTGCCTACCGACGAGGCCAGAGCTTGTTTGATGGCATTGACCGGCGCGACATGACGCCGTCTGAACGCGAGACGCTGTTGCTGAGCGGCTCGTTCAGCCCTTGGCAGGTCGCCGTTGACGACCTGCTGGACGCCGAGACCCAGGCTGCCTCGCGCGAAATGCTTGGCCAATGGCGCAATACGCCACACCGCTGGTTGCTGGCCATGGCGGGCGTGCGCGAGCCGGATGCCATGCTGCGGCTGGCCAATCCCGGCGCCCCGCTGAGCGAAGCGCAGCGCGTCGAGGCAGGAGAGTACCTGGATGGGTCCTTAGGGTTGCATGCCGATGAGGGTGCGGCGGCCATGGCGCGCTACTGGCTGCCCGCTCAGGCGCATCATCTGAATCAGCTCGCTGCCGATGCGGCCCACGGTGTCATGCCGCCTTCCGCGACGCTGTTTGGTCAGCCGGACTTCCCGGTTAACGCCCAGCGCCAGGCGCTGAAAGGTGTCAGTCGTCATGCCGCCACAATCCACATGGCCGAGAAGTTTGCCTTCTACCTGCATATGGCCCTCAACAGCGAACTGCTCGAGACGGAAGCGCTGTTGGATTACGCGCGCTCGCTGCGCAGCTGTTTGTGCCGCTTTTATCCCAATGCCAAGCGCATGCTGGAGGCGTGGCTGGCCTGGGAGCACTGCCTGCCGGAGAGCGAGCACGCCTCGCTGTGCAATGAAATTGCCTGGCATCTGGAAGATCCGGGCAGTCTGTTCCACTGGCTGGACTGGCGCGCCGATGCCTGGCGCGAGCCCAGCGAGCGACCGACGCTCAGCCAGTTTACCGCGATGTCCCTGGTTGGACCGCTGAACAGTGCGGTATGGAGTGAGCCCCAGCAGGAAAGTCCCCGCGAGTGCGCGGAGATTCGTGAGTGGGTGGAAAGCCATTATCACCTGGCCAGCGCCGACGATATGCAGACCTTTCTGGCGTCCATGCTGGAGGCGGGTGACCGCCAGGAATACCAAATCAATTACGAGCCTTACACACTCAATACTCAGCGCCTGGAAGCCGAGATTGCCATTCTGGAGTCCGGTGATTGTGCGGAGGAGGATCGCCATCACCTGCTGAGGCTGCGCCGCGTGCGCGATAACGAGGATGGGTGCAACGAGATCGACATGGCGGCCTGGGACATTGCCCAGATTGTCGACCTGGCCATTGCCGGTCGCCAATTGGGCTGGTTATCATCCACGTCCTTTGCCGATGTGCTGGGGCGCGCCTATCAGCTGGCGGCGGATCACTACTCGGGCTGGCAGGATTACGCGGCTGGCATGTACGCTGGTTTCTCGTTCTTCATGGGGGAAACCCCCGAGCGGGAGAGCTTTCTGGCCAGTTTTCGGCAGGCGTTGGTCGCCTGGCTGTGCGCGGCACCGATACTGGCGGGGCCTTGGGCGAGCCTGGATTTTCCCGGCAACAAGCCGCGTCATTTTGCGCCGCTGCACATCGATACGTTGCCCGGCGATCAACGTACCTTGCATTGAGACTCGCTTAACGTAGGTATTTTGGCTTATAGTCATGGTTAACCAGTATTAGCTCAGCCAAGAATAGGTCTGGCCACTGGTGTTTTTATTCAATTATTGACGAGGGATCGCGCATGGTTGCGTTGCCAACTATTGCTGTTACCGCTGCTCGTTTTATCAATCTTTATTCTGGTCGATTACGTGAACGCCATGCGCCTCTTGCGATAGCTGGCTGTATGGTCGTTGTGCTGAGTGGCTGTGCGACCAGCGTGCCGCGTGACGATACGCCCGATGATTATTTTGCCCGCTCGATGCCGGGCCTGCCTGACGATTGGAAGACGCAGATGTCGCCCTTCGATGGGCAATACGATGCCTTCGGGAATTGGCAGGCCTCGCCAACCGAGCAGGTGCGCGAGGCACTGCTGGCCCAGCATGAGCAGTGGGTAGGCACGCCATATCGACTTGGTGGCACCAACCAGCGTGGCATCGACTGCTCGGCGCTGGTACGCAACATCTTCCGCGACACCTTTGAGCTGGAGCTGCCACGCTCCACCCGTGGGCAAGTCCATGAGGGACGCCCGATCGACCGCCAGGAATTACAGGCGGGCGATCTGGTGTTCTTCCGCCCGCCGGGAGCGTATAACCATGTAGGCATTTACGTTGGCGACGGGCATTTCCTGCACGCCTCTACCTCGCAGGGGGTAATTATCTCCAGCCTGGATAATGTCTACTGGAAACGCTACTACTGGCAATCGCGGCGGCCGCTGGCCCCGTCACACCTGGCCAAGCTCAAGGACGCGTTGCCGCTCAACGCCTCTCGGTCGATGTAGCGGACCTTTCTCACCGTTGAGCATCACATGATCGAAGCCAACACCCGTGCCTGGTGGCGCGCGACCTTTGCCCTCTGCCTGGGCTCCTTTCTGGTGTTCATCAATCTTTATGCCCCGCAGCCGTTGCTGCCGGGGCTAAAAGAGACCTACGGCGTGTCTACCCTGGTGGTTAGTCTGCTGATGTCGGTATCGACGTTGTCGCTGGCTCTGGCACTGCTGGTATTCGGGCCACTTTCCGACGCGATCGGCCGCGAAAGTATTATGCGCATTACGCTCTTGCTGGCCGGTGGTTGTTCGCTGGCGCTGGCCTTTGCGCCCACTTTTGAAACCCTGTTGGCGCTGCGGTTGGTGCAGGGCTTTGTATTGGGTGGCCTGCCCGCGGTGGCGATCGCCTGGATGGGTGACGAGTTCGATAAACCCGCGCTACTCAGCGCGGTGGGGCTGTACATCGGCGCCAATTCGCTGGGCGGCATCAGCGGGCGTGTGGTCGGTGGCGTGGCGGCGGATATCGGCGGGCCCTCGGCGGCGTTTTTAACTGTGGGTGTGCTGACGCTGGTGGGCTGTGCGGTATTCTGGCGGCTGTTGCCCAACAGTCAGGCGTTTCGTCCGCAGCGCTTTCAGTTGCGCGTCGCACTGGGTGATCTGGCCGGGCACTTGCGCAATCCGGTCCTGCTCGCCGCCTATGCGCTGGGCGGCATCAACTTCCTGATCTTCATCAACCAGTACAGTTATATTACGTTCCGCCTGGCGGAGTCGCCTTATCAATTGGCGGCGAGCAGCCTGGGGCTGGTGTTTCTGACCTACCTGGGCGGTACCGTCGGGTCGACGCTTTCAGGGCGGCTGGCCCAGCGCTTCTCACCGGCGACCTGCATGAGCATGGGCGTGGCGATCCTGATGCTGGGCACGGCGATCACGCTGGCGAATTCCCTTTTGCTGATTATCCTTGGGCTGACCATCAACGCATTTGGGTTTTTCCTGGCCCATTCGCTGGCCTCAAGCTGGGTGGGTCGCCATGCCCAGGGCGCTCGGGGCAGCGCTTCGGCGTTGTATCTGGTGTTCTACTACGTGGGGGCCAGCCTGGGCGGTTTCTGGCTGGAGCCGTTCTGGCAGTGGGCGGGCTGGCAGGGCGTGGCGCTGGGATCGTGGCTGCTGCTTGGCGTGACGCTGGTTGTGGCGCTGGGGCTCAGGCGCTTTGAGCGCCGTGCCGCGCAGGCGGGCTCAGCCGCCCCTCGCTGAGCGTCAATCGTCTTGGGCAGAGGCGTTCAAGCAGGGCCGCGTCGTGGCTGATGACCAGCACGCCAAGCCGACGCTCATCGGCCACCTGGCGCAGTGCTTGCCAAAGGGCAAGCTGGGTGAGGGGATCGAGCATGCTGGATATTTCATCCGCTATCAGATAGCGCACCCCGGGGGCCAGGGCGCGCAGTACGCAGACGCGCTGCAGTTCGCCGCCGGATAGCGCGCTGGGGTAGCGGTTCAACCAGCCGGGTTCGATCCCGAAGGCTTCACGCAACGCTGTCGAGGGTGTCCAGGCTTCTTCCAGAATGCGCTTGACCCGCCAGCGTGGATTGACCGAAAGCTCCGGCGACTGGGGCAGCCATTGCACGGGTTGCAAGCCGCTTCGTGGCGGCGCTGCGCCGTCCACCTTTATCACTCCCGCCTGGGGTGTGAGATGCCCCGCCAGCAGTTGGCCAAGGGTCGACTTGCCCGCCCCGGAAAGGCCGTTAAGCCCTACCCACTCGCCCGCCTCAAGTGATAGGGACACGTTATCCAGCACGGCCGTCTTGTCGGCAAACGCATGATGTAAGCGATAGGCGCTAAGCAACGTTCTGGGCCTGTGTGGTTGTGAGCACGCCAAAATGGTTGTCCGGCAGCGCCTGCCACAGCGCCCTGGCGTAGCCGGTGGCCAAGGTGTCACCGTCGCCCCGGAAGGCGCTGGCGCATGCGGTTTCGATACATCGCCCTTGGTTCATGAGGGTGACTTGCTGGGCAATGGGCAGGGCGTGGCGCAGATCGTGGGTAATCAGCAACACTGACTTGCCTTCGAGGGCTAGTGCCGCCAAAGCGTCAAGCACCCGGTTGCGCTGCTGCGGGTCGAGGCCGACGCTGGGTTCGTCGGCGATGATCAACTGCGCGTGGCTCACATGGGCCATGGCGGTGAGTACGCGCCGTGCCATGCCGCCGGACAGTTCATGGGGAAAGGCCTGCCTGCCACGTTCATCCAACTGGTAGTGAGTGAGCGCTTGCCCGGCTGCCTGCCATGCATCAGACCTGGCGTGACCTGCGCGGCTTGCCGCCCAACTGACCTGACGCTGACTGCGGACCAGAGGGTCGAGTGCATCGAGCGACTGGGGGATCAAGGCCAGTTCACGACCTCTTAGCTGGCGCTGACGCGCAGCGGTAAGCGCCCGGTTCTGGAAGGTCAGGCGGCCGGTTTGGTGTTTGGGCTCGGGCAGCAGACCCAGCAGTGCATGGGCGAGCAGGCTCTTGCCCGCTCCCGAAGCGCCCACCACGGCATGCACCTCGCCGGGGTGAAGCTCGAGTGAAACGTCGCTCAATACCTCGGCCCAGCGGCGTCGCCACCAGCTGGTGTAATACGGCAATTGCAGGGTCAGGTGTTCAATGGACAGCATGTCAACTCTCCTTACAGTGCCTAAAGCGCATGACGCCAGTGGCTGGAAAGGCGCTCAAGACTGAGTACCACCAGCAACAGCCCAAGCCCGGGAAATACCCCGAGCCACCAGGCGCCGCTGCTCAAGTAGCGCATGGCATCAGCGAGCAGAAGCCCAATCGCAGGTTGGCTGGGGTCCAGCCCGACGCCTAAAAAGGTCAGCGCGGCTTCGTGCAAAATGGCGTGGGGAAACAGTAGCAAGGCGCCGACCACACATTGGGGTAGCGCATGGGGCAGATAGTGGTAGGCCATCACAAAGCGTCGTGACTTGCCGAGCGCCCTGGACATGACGATATACGGGGCATGGCGAAGCTGAAGTAGCTCGGCGCGCAGTAATCTCGCCAAGCGAGGCCAATGGGTCACCGCCACGGCAATAATCACCGCCTGGGTCCCGCCGCCGAGCGCAAAGGCAATCAGCAGTAACAGAATCAGGTGTGGCACACTGAGCAACGTATCGATCACCAGGGCGACTAGCGCGTCCCAGCGTGGCCCCAGCATGGCCAGCATGGCCATGCCCAGCGCGCGATGAGCGTGCCGAACAGCGCTGCCAGGCTGCCGACCCCGATGCTGAGGCTAAGGCCTGCCAGGGTGCGCGTCCATAGGTCGCGGCCCAGCGCATCGGTGCCGAGCCAGTGGTCCAGGCTGGGAGGGGCGAGGCGGGCGTCAAAGTGCATCTGGCCTGGCGTGTCGCCGAGCAGCCAGCGACTGCTGAGTAGCGCGACGAGCAATATGGCGATGGCGGTACCGATCCAGAACGCATCGCGCCTGGGTTGCGCTCGGCTCATGGCGTCACCTTCTGCAGGCGCGGGTCAATCATCGCGTGGAGAGTATCGGCAAGCAAATTGCCCACGCTGACGAACAGCGCGGTAAACAGCGCAATGCCCAGCAGCAGCGGCACATCGCTGCGCAGCCCGGCGGCGACCGTTGCCTGGCCCAGGCCGGGGTAGGCAAACACCTGTTCGATGAGTATTGAGCCACCAAACAGCTCCCCCAGCGAGGCCAGTGAAAGCGTCAGGGCGGGGAGGCTGGCATGGCGGATACCGTGCCGCCAGGCGATATCCCAGCGGCTGGCGCCTTGTGCAAAAGCGTGGGTGGCGATGTTGGAGTTCATCAGCGCGAGCATACGCGCGCGGCTGTGCAGGGTAATATTGGCGATGCCGATCAGCGCGAGTGTCGCTACGGGCAGGACCAGATGGTGGAGCCGGGTGGCCAGGCCGACGTCCTGGCTTAGAGTGCCGGTGGGGCCTGCGCAACATACCGGCGTCCAGCCAAGGTAAACTGAAAATAACAGCAGCAGTAACATGGCCAGCCAGAAAGCAGGCGTCGAGGCCGTCAAGTAGGCGTAGGTGCTGATGATTCTATCCAGCAAGCTGCCTTCTTTTGCCCCGGCGATCACCCCGAGGGCAAAGCCAACCAGTGTGGTGAGCAACCAGGCGCTGCCCAGCAACATGATGGAGCGCTGAAAGCGCTGGCCGATGACCTCGCTTACCGGCTGGTTATACACATGGCTAACGCCCAGGTCGCCCTGAAGTAGCTGGCCCAGCCAGTGGCCAAACTGAACCACCGGCGGCTCGTCGAACCCCCAGCGCTCGGCGATCAGGTGGCGCTGTTCCGGGCTTACCTGGGCCATTTGAGGTCCCAGGTAGGCGTCAATCGGGTCAATGGGTGACAGCATTATCAAGCTAAACGACACGATCGCGACGCACGCCAGTACCAGCGCAAGGCGCAGCAGACGAGCGGCGGTGATCGCGATCAGTTGCACATCCAGCGCCAGTCGAGCAGGTTGGCGGTAATCGGCCAACCGTGGCCGTGAGGGGCAACCCCCAGCGTGCCGAGATCAAGGCAGCTGTCGGCGGCGTAGATGTGTTCCAGGTTGACCACCCATGCCCAGGTTGCGTCGCCGCGCACGCCATAGCCGGTTTCGCCGTCCCATTGGGCATTGCGCCAGTGGCGATTGGCCTGTTCGGCGCTGGCGGCTCGCTGGGCGTTGTCGAGGTGATCGTCCACGCTGGGGTTGGTGTAAACGCCGCTGTTGTAAAAGCCGTTGCCGCTATGCGCGCTATGGAACAGGTAATAGATCTCTTGGGGACTGTGGCTGCCAAAGCCCATTACAACGGCGTCCTGATGGATCGCTTCGCGCTGTATCTCATCCCAGTGGCGGGCAGTGGGTTGCATCTCGATGCCCAGGGGGCGGACCATTTGCGCGCTTATTTCGGCCAGCCGTTGCCGGGTGGTGTCGCCTGCGGGATAAGTCAGCCGGAAACGGGCGGTTTGACCGTCTTTTTTGCGCAGGCCGCCGTCGCGCTGCTGCCAACCAGCGTCTTCCAGGCGCTGAATGGCCTGCTCAAGGTCAGGGGCCGCCAGGGTTTCGTCGGGGTCGCTCCATGGCATCCCGTCGGCAGGGCCGAACGCCGGGCGGCCGTAGCCTTCAAGCGCTACGTCCACCAGAGTGTCGCGGTCCAGCGCCAGGTTGATTGCCTGGCGGATGGCAATATCGGCGGTGACATCGTTGCCAATCGGTGCGCCATTGTCGGCGGTTTTGCCTTCATCATGCTGCATGGGAAACAGAATGCCGCGGTTGTCGACGCTTTCCATCACCACGCGCTGCATGTCGGATGGGATCTCGCCGGCAAGCGCCGGGGGCAGGGTAGCCAGGTCGACGTCGCCTGCGCGTAAGGCGTTAAGGGTGGTATCCTCACCGGTGAACAAGAACACTAGCCGCTCAAACGGCGGGGTGGGGCCATAAAAGTATGGGTTACGTTCGACGATCAGCTGCTCGCCTTCCTGCCATTCCACCAGCTGATAGGGGCCGGAACCCAGCGGGGCACGGCCGTAGTCATCGTCGTAACCGTTTTCGCGCGCGGCACTGGGGACAATCCCTAAGGTCATCAACTGTTCGATAAAGGTGATGCGCGGCTCGCGCAGGGTGAGAGTGACGGTTTGAGAATCGACGGCCTCGGCGTTTTGCAGCACGCTCAGGTCGGCTCTCCCGCCGGCCTTGGCAGCGGCATTGAAGGTAAAGGCGACATCGTCAGCGGTCAGCCGGGTGCCATCGGCAAAACGTACGTCGTCGCGTAGCGTCAGCGTCCAGGTGAGGCGATCGTCAGAGAGCGACCAGTGGGTGGCGACCTGCGGCTGAGGGGCAAGGTCGATGCCTCGAGCGAGCAGCGTCGACTGAAATAGCGGGTTGCCATACTGCCCCCAGCCAAGTAACGGGTCGAACCCCTGTTCGGGCTCACCGCCGATGGCCATCACAAGTTGGTCTTTGGGTTCGGCGGCATTCGCCAGCGTGACGCAACTTAGCGCCAAGCCGAGTAGAATCGTTCTTGAGTCGAGCGCCATGGCCGTTTCCTGAGGGGGACGGGTATGATGTTTTTTTAATATCATCATACTGGCAGCCGGGGGTCAATTTTTTGGAGGGGGAAAACCGATGCAACGCGTAACGGTCACGCTTGATGAAGAGTTGTTGGCAGATGTGGATGCGCTGATCCAGGAACGCGGTTACCAGAACCGTTCCGAGGCGATTCGCGATTTAACCCGTAGCGGGCTTCAGCAGGTACGCGAGGAAGCCGCGCCACAGGCGCCGTGCATGGGCGCACTGGTGTATGTCTATGACCATGCCGCCAGGGAGTTGTCCAAACGGCTGACGCGCCATTCCCACGCCCATCATGACCTCACCCTTTCAACGCTGCACGTCCACCTGAATGAGCAAAGCTGCATGGAAGTCGCGTTGCTCAAGGGGCAAAGCGACCAGTTGAAACAGTTCGCCGCTGAAGTCACCTCGTCACGCAGCGTCCGCCACGGGCGCCTGGTGCTGATTCCTGAATAATGAGCATAAAAAGGCGACCGCTTGGGTCGCCTTTTCGCATGTCACGCGTCGGCTGGGAAACAGCCAGGGGGAAGAGCTTAGTGCTGCTCTTCGCCACCTTCGCCGTGTACATGGCCGTGCTCAACTTCTTCTTCGCTGGCTTCGCGTACTTCGGCGATTTCAACGTCAAAGTTGAGGTGCTGACCGGCTAGCGGATGGTTGCCGTCGACAACGACAGTGTCGCCTTCGACTTTCTTCACGGTGACCATCAGCGGGCCGCCTTGGGTCTGCGCCTGGAACTGCATGCCCGGCTCAACGCTTTCAACGCCCTGGAACGCATCGCGCGGAACTTCCTGCATCAGTTGCTCCTGAATCTCGCCGTAACCCTCTTCCGGGGCAACCTGGACGTTCAGCTTTTCGCCAGCCGCGTGTCCTTCCAGCTCTTTTTCCAGGCCAGGAATGATGTTGCCTGAACCATGGAGGTAGGTGAGGGGCTCGCGGCCTTCGGAACTGTCTAGCACTTCACCTGAATCGTTGGTCAGGGTGTAGTGGAACGCGACAACCGAGTTTTGCGCAATTTGCATTAAATAACCTTTCGGTGAGTGCATGTCCCTAACATGGTAACGCGTGAACACAGGATTGTCAGGGGGTAGAGGGGATTTTCTGCCGTCTTGCCTTTATGCAGTATTGCGCCCAGGATTTAGCAGGGCTACCCTAGCCGGACACTTTTTTCGCCGCACCTTCTACGGAGCATGACATGACCATATTTATCATCTGGTTAATCGCCCTTGTGCTGATTGGCTATTTTGTCAATCAGCGCTGGCAAACCGTGAGTGCCGGGTTGGATAAAATGTTGCCCCGGCCATTGAAGACTCATGGCGATAACCGCTGGCTTTGGGTGGGTGCCCTTGCCGTACTGGGGGCGACCACATTGGTGCGTCCGGTGGAGATCCTGCTGGTGGCTATTCTGTTGGGCATCATCGCCGCAGTGGTGTACAAATTGATCGGTTGGGCATCGAGCAAAGCGCCTCACTAAACACCCCAAGCATCAACACAACGAAAAAAAGCCCCGTCAGCGATGCTGGCGGGGCTTTTTCTTGCAGCGATTAGCTATTTATATCTACTAACCATCAGTAAGGGGCAACGCTTGCATTGGCACCGTTACCAATCAGGCGAACTTTCTGACCCGGCTGGAACTGGCGGTCGGCGCGCTGTACGACCACTACGTCGGTACCGTCTTCCAGGCGGATTTCCATTTCCAGGGCGTCAATGCGATTGGCGCGGTCTTCAGCAGCGGTACCGGCAATAGAACCACCCAGCGCGCCGGCAACGGTGGCCAGTTGACGCCCGGAACCGCCACCGATCTGGTTACCCAGCAGACCGCCGATAATGGCACCGCCACCACCGCCGAGCAGGCCGCCGGTGCGGCTATCTGCCTGAATTTGTACCGGGCGCACCGCGGCAATGGTGCCAATCCTTACATTTTGCGTGGTCTTGGCCTGGTTACCGCTGTATACATCGCCCGAGTAGCCCGCTGTGTTGGCGCAGCCAGCAAGCGTGAGAACGCTGAGAGCGGCGATAGGGAGTAAACGTTTCATGGACACCTCCGGGTGGTTGTCTTAGTCATCCCGTCTGCAACGAGAACTTTCGACCATATTATAGAACAGCGTTCTTTAACAACATACCTAAAAATGCTGATGTTGATAAGCGGTCGTTTGAAATGCTGACTATGTAAAGTAGTAATATAAGACAATGATGCAAGCTAATAGTGCAAAATGATTATGCAAAACAGTGTAGTGGTTGATTAAGAAAAGAGTGTGCAAAGCACGCAGGTGGGTATAAAAAAGCCCGGAAAGTGGAAATCTTTCCGGGCGTTGGGCCATTAGATTAGCGTCTGGCGGCCGGTGTCAGCCGAACTGGTTCATGGTGTTGTCTTTGCCGCCTGCTTTCAGCGCGGCTTCACCCTGGAAGAACTCCTTGTGGTCATCGCCGATGTTGGAGCCTGCCATGTCCTGGTGCTTGACGGTGGCAATGCCCTGGCGGATTTCCTCGCGCTGGACTTTCTTGACGTAGGCCAGCATACCGTCATCGCCAAAGTAGCCCTTGGCCAGGTTGTCGGTGGACAGCGCCGCCGTATGGTAGGTGGGCAGGGTGATCAGGTGATGGAAGATACCCGCCTCACGTGCGCTGTCGCGCTGGAAGTTACGTGTCCACTCGTCGGCCAGTTGGCCAAGTTCGGTGTTGTCGTACTCGATACCCATCAGCTTATCGCGCTCGTAGGCCGAGACGTCCTTGCCTTCTTTTTCCCAGGCATCGAATACTTGCTGACGGAAGTTGAGTGTCCAGTTGAACGACGGTGAGTTGTTGTAGACCAGCTTGGCATCCGGGCAGACTTCGCGGATACGATTGACCATGGCGGCGATCTGGCCGACGTGGGGTTTTTCGGTCTCGATCCACAGCAGGTCAGCGCCGTTTTGCAGGCTGGTGATGCAGTCAAGCACCACGCGGTCTTCACCGGTACCCGGTTTGAACTGGTAGAGGCCTGAGGCGAGCCGCTTGGGCTTGACCAACTTGCCGTTCTGCTTGATGACCACGTCGCCATTATTGATGTCGCTGGCGTTTTCGATCACGTCGCCGTCGAGGAAACTGTTGTACTGGTCGCCCAGATCGCCCGGCTCGGTGGTCACGGCGATCTTCTGGGTCAACCCCGCCCCCAGCGAGTCTGTACGTGCCACGATCACGCCATCATCAACCCCCAGTTCCAGGAAGGCGTAGCGTACGGCGTTGATTTTGGCGATAAAGTCTTCATGGGGTACGGTGACCTTGCCGTCCTGGTGGCCGCACTGCTTCTCGTCGGATACCTGGTTTTCCAGCTGGATACAGCAGGCACCCGCTTCGATGAATTTCTTGGCCAGCAGGTAAGTGGCTTCCGCGTTACCAAAACCGGCGTCGATGTCAGCGATGATCGGCACCACGTGGGTTTCGTGGTTGTCGATCTGGCTGATCAGTTCCTGCTCCTTGGACTTGTCGCCAGCCTCTTTGGCGTCGTCCAGGGCGCGGAACAGGTGGTTAAGCTCCCACGCATCGGCCTGCTTGAGAAAAGTGTAGAGCTCTTCGATCAGGTTGGCGACCGAGGTCTTTTCATGCATGGACTGGTCAGGCAGCGGGCCAAACTCTGAACGCAGCGCGGCGACCATCCAGCCTGACAGGTAGAGGTAGCTGCGCTTGGTGGTGCCGAAATGCTTTTTGATGGAAAGCATTTTCTGCTGGCCGATAAAGCCGTGCCAGCAACCCAGTGACTGAGTGTACTTGCTGGTGTCGGCATCATAGGCGGCCATGTCGTCGCGCATGATCTTGGCGGTATACCGGGCGATATCCAGACCGGTGTGGAAGCGGTTCTGGGCACGCATACGCGCGGCGTATTCGGGTTTGATGTTATCCCACTTGCCGCCTTGTGCTTCGCGTAGTTGGGCCAGTGCCTTGATCTCTTCGAGAAGTCCAGTCATGAGCTAATCCCTCCGGGGTTATGATGGCGATGCGCATGTAAGCAGTGCCTTATGCTGCACCTGCGAAGTCGCTTTCAGCATCGTTCAATTCGCTTGGCGTGTCTTTAAGAAATAAGTCTCTTAATAGAACGTCGTAAGCGGGTTTTCCGGGCAGTCCTTGCGGCACTGCAGTAAAGACACTATCCCTGAAGGGGCGGAGGGCAACAATTGACACTTGGGGGCAGGCAGCGTTGTAGCTTGACTACAGCCGGGCGACAACGCTGGAGTCTGTGTAGTGGAATTTCGTGATTAGCGGGAAAGCGATCAGCTGAAGGTCAGCGTCATCTCGCGGTGAGGGATGCCGGCATCCATGAAGACCTCGCCATGGGCGACGAAGCCGAGCCGTTCGTAAAAGGCCAGCGCATGGAGCTGTGAGCTCAGTGCGACTTGAGGGTGGCCGACACGCTGGGCGGTGGCGATAGCGGCGGCCATCAATTGGCCACCGATGCCGGTTCCGCGTGCTTCGGCAAGCACCGCCACGCGGCCAATATGGCCATCAGGCAGGAGTCGTGCAGTGCCCACTGGGTTGCCGTCCAGGTAGGCCAGGAAATGATGGCAGGCGGGGTCCTGGCCGTCCCATTCCTCGTCCTGGGGCACCTGTTGCTCGTCAATGAACACCACGCGTCGAATGAGGCTTGCGATGTCGCTCAAAGCTTGCCAGTCGCCTTCCTGAACGGTGACCGGTAGGTTGTCGCGGGGCATGCTATTCCTCGTCGTCATCGTCGTCCTGCAGCCAGCTCAGGCTGCCCGCGTTGACAAGCTGGGTGATGAGCGCTTTGGCACCCGGTAGTTCCAGCACGTCTTCATGCAGCGGTGCCGTTGACGCCAGCCGCTGAGCAAGCGCTTCTGTGCAGGTGTAGCCTTCACCGTCGACGAACAGCGTGGTGGTGCCATTCTCGGTGCGCCAGGCAAAGCGCGAGCCAGGCATATGATAGAGTGGACCATCTTCCTGTAGCTGAGCGACAAGACTTGATTCGTCCATCGGCGTATCCAGCGGGACCACCTGGTCGACGTACTTGGGCTGGGTCATTGCACGGCCGAACCACTGAGCGATTTGCTGGGGATTATCCAGTGTCGACAGGATCAGTTGGCGCATGCGCTCCACCGAGACATCGTCCAGCTCGCCACTGTGGGCCGCAGGGGCCCGACCGGCGTCGCTGTAGCGCAGCGAAGCGGGTAGCTGTTCGCCCCGGTAATCGGCGTAGGAGGTGACCGCTTCATCCGCCGATGGCGCCCTGAAACCCACCGACATGGTGATGCAGTCGTCGGTCTGGCTAACCCCGTGGTGAGCCCAGCCCGGTGGCAAGTAAAGCATGTCGCCGGGCTCCAGTACCCAGTCGGAGTCTTCTTCAATCTCGAAGGTTTCCAGAATGCGTAGGTCAATGCCCTGCACAATCGGCGCGTCATCACTGGTCGGGCCGCCCAGTTGCCAACGGCGCTGGCCACTGGCTTGAAACAGGAAAACGTCGTACTGGTCGACGTGGGGACCGACGCTGCCGCCGGGCGGCGCGTAGCTGACCATGATGTCGTCCAACCGCCAGCGGGGCAGAAAGTCGAACTCATCCAGCAGGGCAGCCACCGAGGGCAGGTAGTGATCCACGGCTTGTACCAGGAGGCTCCAGTTGCGCTCCGGCAGCCGCTCGAAGGTGGCTTCGTCGAAAGGCCCGTGGGACACCTGCCATGCGCCGTCCGGGCCTTTTTCTTCTACCAGACGGGCTTCGATGCCTGGCTCGCAGGCAAGCCCTGCCAGCTCATCGGGTTCGATGGGGCTGATGTAGTCGGGTATCGCCCCGCGAATCAATAGCGGCTTTTGTTGCCAGTAGCTCGCCAGAAATTCCGCCGGGGTCAAATCGCCGAGCAGGGTCAGTGGCTTATCAGAAGGTTGCATGGTGGTATCCTAAACGAACGTGGCAGTAGAGCCGTGGTTCCAGCCTAATCAGGGTAGACCTTAACTAGAGTAAAACTTAATTATAGTGCATCAAGCCGTTGGCGAATTGCTTCGGCCTGGGCTTTTGCATCGCCGATGTAGGTGGCGGGTGACATCGCCTTCAGTTCGGCTTTGGCGTCGTCGGGTAGCGCAAGCGTGTCAATGAAGGCGGCAAAGCCTGCCTGATCGATGCGTTTGCCTCGGGTCAGTTCCTTGAGTTTCTCGTAGGGCTTTTCAATCCCGAAGCGACGCATGACGGTTTGAATCGGCTCGGCGAGCACTTCCCAGCTGTTGTCCAGATCCTGAGTCAAACGCTCCGGGTTGGCTTCCAGCTTGCTGATGCCCTTGAGGCTGGCGTGGTAGCCAATCAAGCCATAAGCCAGGCCAACACCGAGGTTGCGCAATACGGTGGAGTCGGTCAAATCGCGCTGCCAGCGCGAGATCGGCAGCTTTTGCGCCAGGTGGCCGAGCACGGCATTGGCCAGGCCAAGGTTGCCTTCAGAGTTCTCAAAGTCGATGGGGTTGACCTTGTGGGGCATGGTCGACGAGCCAATTTCGCCTTCCACGGTGCGCTGTTTGAAGTAGCCTAGCGAGATATAGCCCCAGACGTCGCGGTCGAAGTCGATCAGGATGGTATTGAAGCGGCATATGGCATCGAACAGCTCGGCGATGTAGTCGTGGGGTTCGATCTGGGTGGTGTAGGGGTTGAAGCTCAGCCCCAGGCCTTCCACGAAGGTACGCGCGTTGGCTTCCCAGTCGATCTCGGGGTAGGTCGCCAGATGGGCGTTGTAGTTGCCTACCGCGCCATTGATTTTACCCAGGATCTCGACGCCTTCGACCTGCTTGAGCTGGCGCTTGAGGCGGTAGGCCACGTTGGCCATTTCCTTGCCAAGCGTTGTGGGGCTGGCCGTTTGCCCGTGGGTGCGCGACAGCATCGGCTGCCCGGCATGGGCAATGGCCAGTGCGGCGATGTCGTCGGCCACGTTATGCATGACCGGCAGCAGTGCCTGGAGGCCATCGGCCAGCATCACGCCGTAGGAAAGGTTGTTGATATCTTCGGAGGTGCAGGCAAAGTGAATGAACTCGGTGACCGCATGCAGCTCGCTGTTGCCGGCAATCTTCTCCTTGAGAAAATATTCCACCGCCTTGACGTCGTGGTTGGTCGTACGCTCGATATCCTTGATGCGCTCGGCGTCGGCCACGGAAAAATCACGGATCAAGGCTTCAAGAAACGCCGTAGCCTGGGCGGAAAGCGGCGGCACCTCGACGATCTGGTTATGCTCTGCAAGCCGCTGCAGCCAGCGAACTTCCACAATGACACGGGCGCGAATCAGGCCGAATTCGCTGAAATGTTCGCGCAGGGCGGCGGCTTTACTGGCGTAGCGGCCGTCAACGGGGGAGAGTGCAGTCAAGGCAGAAAGTTGCATGGCTTGGTTTCCAGAGGTGAATGCAGTTAAGCGTAAAAGGCGTTATTTCAAGTCATCCAGCGCGTGACGCAGGGCTTTGCGCTGGAACATCAGTTTCCAGCGGCGACCGCCTTGCTGGTGCCACAGCAGCGCGAAGCGAATGCCCGCCATCAAGCAGGCACGTACGCGCTCGGGCATCATACGGGTCTGCAGCAGCGACGGGTCGCCCTGAACGACAATGCGGGTTTTAAATGTCGAGATGGTTTCCTGATAGGCCTCGCCCAGGCTGGCGACCACGTTTTCATGGGTAGCGCCGAAGTGTTCCGCCTGGTCCTGAATATGGTTCATTTTTTGCCCCAGGGTATCCATCATCTTGCGGTTGGTGCGCAGCTTGTTCATGAGCAATAGCAGTGAGAAGCCATAGCGCAGTACCACCGGGTTGGCCTGTTCCCGGCCGACCAGCATCTCGAGGGTGTCGAGCCCCTGGCGCAGGTTGTTGGGGTGGCCGCCGTAGATCGCTTCAAAGCTTTCCGGGTTGGGGTTGCTGGTGGCTTCGATCAGCGTTTCCCAGGCGCGCGGCTCTACCTGGCCGGTGCGGGCCAGTTCGTCCACCAGGCTGGCGGCCTGAAAGACCCCCGCTAGCGCAAGGGCTTGTCGCGCGGTCGGGTTTTCCGGCGCGCGGTGTATCGGCGTTGGGTTCATGCGGCTGCCTCGGTTGCCTTCCATGTGGAGTGAATCACGCCGCCGCCCAGGCAGATATCGCCGTCGTAAAGAACCAGCGACTGGCCTGGGGTAACGGCGCGTTGAGGCTCATCGAAATGCACCTCGACACTGCCATCGGGCCTGGTGATGATATCGCAGCCGCGGTCGCTCTGGCGGTAGCGGGTTTTGGCCTTGAAACGTCCCTGGGTCACCGGTGGCTCACCGGCGACCCAGTCCATCGCCTCGGTGACCAGGGCATCGCTGTAGAGCAGCGAGTGGTGCTTGCCTTGCACGGCCACCAGCACGTTGCGATCCAGGTCTTTTTCAGCGACATACCACGGGTCTTCAGAGTAGTTGGCCAGGCCGCCGATACCCAGCCCCTGACGTTGGCCCAGGGTGTAGTACATCAACCCCATGTGCTCGCCAATCACGTCGCCGTCGGGGGTTTCGATGGTGCCGGGCTGGGCAGGCAGGTACTGCTTCAGGAAATCACTGAAGCGCCGTTCGCCGATAAAGCAGATGCCTGTGGAGTCTTTCTTCTTGGCAGTCACCAGGTCGTGCTGCTCGGCCAGCGCGCGTACGGCGGGCTTCTCGAGCTCACCTACCGGAAACAGCGTGCGGGCGATGGCGGCTTCAGGCACGGCGTGCAGGAAGTAGCTCTGGTCCTTGTTGGCGTCCAGGCCTTTCAGCAGGCGCGGGCGACCTTCTCGGACCCCTTGACGAACGTAATGACCGGTGGCGATTTTGTCCGCGCCAAGCATCTCTGCGTATTCGAGAAAGACCTTGAACTTGATTTCCCGGTTGCAAAGGATGTCCGGATTGGGCGTGCGGCCCGCTTTGTACTCGGCCAGAAAGTGCTCGAAAACGTTATCCCAGTATTCGGCGGCAAAGTTGGCCGTGTGCAGCTTGATGCCCAGCTTCTCGCACACCGCCTCGGCGTCAGCGAGGTCTTCCTTCGCCGTGCAGTACTCCGTGCCGTCGTCTTCGTCCCAATTCTTCATGAACAGGCCTTCGACCTCGTAGCCTTGTTGCAACAGCAGCAAGGCTGAGACGGAGGAGTCAACGCCGCCGGACATGCCGACAATCACCTTGCCGGTGGGAGGTGTATCGGGCTTGCTTTTAGGCATCGTGGTGCCAGTGATGGATGTCATCGCCATCCTCGGTTGAGTGTGCAATCAGGCGGTGATTATACACGATGGAGCCATGGCGCTTCGAGTGGTTCACTCGCGGATAACGTTCAAGGGGTAGCCGTTACCTTGCATGGCGTCTTCGATGCGGGTGATCACCAGCGGGCTACGCAGTCGACCCGCGCTATTGAGCGCCTGAATTTCGGCAAGCGTCAGCCAGTGGGTCGCGGTGATATCGATGTCCAGCGGTGTGGCGAGGAACGTCGTGGGCGTGGCGATGAACCCATGACTGTGAAAGGTTTTCCCCTGGGGGGTATGGAAAATATAGAGCCCCAGATAGCCGGTCAGCGTGACCTGCCAGGCGGTTTCTTCGGCGACCTCGCGTAAAATAGCGGCCATGGGGCCTTCGCCCGGCTCAATGTGTCCGGCTGGTTGGTTGAATACCGTGGCCGTGCCGCCGCGGGCTTCCTCGACCATCAGGAAACGTGCGCCCCGCTGGATGACGCAGGCGCAGGTACTGTGAAGTGTGTTCGTCATGACCGCTTGCGTCCTGAAGTGGGCCGTTTGCGCTGGCTGGACGGCTTGGGCCGGGATGTGCTTCGAGGCGCATGAAGGGTTTCCCGGCGCCACTCGCCGGGCGCCAGTTCGCCAAGCTGCCAGGCGCCAATAGCGGCGCGAATGAGGCGCAGCGTGGGGAAGCCGACATGGGCGGTCATGCGTCTTACCTGACGATTGCGGCCTTCGCTGATGGTCAGCTCCAGCCAGCTGGTGGATGGGTGACGTTTGGGATCTATGGCTGGCTCGCGCGGCGCGATGTTGGGCGTTTCCATGCGACGAACCTTGGCGGGCAGCGTGGGTCCATCTTTTAATGTCACGCCGTTTTTCAGGGCCGCTAGCGCGGCATCGTCCATGCGACCTTCGACCTGGACCCAATAGGTTTTGGGTTGTTTGTGACGCGGGTGGGCAATGCGATGGATAAGGTTGCCGTCATCGCTGAGCAGCAGCAGGCCCTCGGAGTCGTAGTCGAGCCGCCCGGCCGCGTAAACGCCGGAGACTTCGATGATATCCGCAAGAGTGGCACGGCCCTGAGGGTCGGTGAACTGGGAGAGCATGCGGTAAGGTTTATGCAATAGGTAGAGGTTGCTCATCGTGGTTTGGGCCCGGCCTTGATTTGTCGACAATCGCTCATGCGGTTAACGTTCAGCGCTGGTATACTCCTGCGTGGCCGCTGGGGTCGTCACCACCACCGATCAATCACCTTGTGAAAAAAGGAGCCACCTAAAAGGCTCCGCACGCTTCGCGGTAGGGTTGCTTGCTTAATGAACCGCTTAGCTTACGAATTAATAATCACAGCGACAGAAAAAAGAGGTTAACGCAAAAATGTCCGATACGCCGAAGATCATTTATACGCTCACCGACGAGGCGCCTGCGCTCGCGACCTATTCGTTGTTACCGATTATTGATGCCTTTACCGACTCGGCGGGCATTATCGTTGAGACGCGCGATATCTCGCTTGCCGCGCGCATACTGTCCCAGTTTCCTGACCTGTTGAGCGAAGAGCAACGCGTCAGCGACGACCTGGCCGAGCTTGGACAGCTGGCGACCACACCTGAAGCCAATATCATCAAGCTGCCCAATATCAGCGCCTCAGGCCCGCAGTTGAAAGCCACCATCAAAGAGCTTCAAGGCCAGGGGTATCCGCTACCGGATTATCCCGACGAGCCGAAAAACGATGAGGAAGCTTCCATCAAGGCGCGTTATGACAAGGCCAAGGGCAGTGCGGTCAACCCGGTTCTGCGTGAGGGTAACTCTGACCGCCGCGCGCCCAAGTCGGTCAAGAGCTATGCACGCAAGTATCCGCATCGCATGGGGGAGTGGAGCGCCGACTCCAAATCCCATGTGGCCCATATGAGCGAGGGCGACTTCTACGAAAGCGAGCAGTCCACGGTGATCAAGCACGCCACCAAGCTCAAGATTGACCTGGCTCAGAAAGACGGCACCCACACCGTATTGAAAGAAGGCCTGGCCGTGCAGGAAGGCGAGGTCATCGACGCGGCCTGCATGAGCAGCCGCCGTCTGCGCAACTTTATCGACAGCCAGATCAAGGACGCCAAGAAAAACGACGTGTTGTTCTCGCTGCATTTAAAAGCGACCATGATGAAGGTCTCTGACCCGATCATGTTCGGTATGGTGGTAGAAGAGTTCTATAAAGATGTCCTTGAAAAGCACGCCGAGGGCCTGACGCTTGCGGGCTTCAACCCCAACAGCGGTATTGGTGATCTTTATAGTTCAATCGAAAAGCTGCCCGGCGAACAGCAGGAGGCCATCAAGGCCGATATCGAGGCGCTTTATAAAGAGCGTCCGCCCATGGCGATGGTCAACTCGCACAAGGGCATTACGAACCTTCACGTGCCCAGCGACGTGATCATCGATGCTTCGATGCCTGCCATGATCCGTGATTCGGGCAAGATGTGGAACGCCAATGACGAGCTTCAGGATGCCAAGGCAGTGATCCCGGATCGTTGCTACGCGACCATCTATCAGGCAGTCATCGAAGATTGCAAGAAAAATGGCGCTTTCGATCCGACTACCATGGGCAGCGTGCCCAATGTTGGCCTGATGGCCCAGAAAGCTGAAGAGTACGGCTCTCACGACAAGACCTTCCAGATCCCTGCTGATGGCACCGTGGTGGTCGCTGACGAAAACGGTCATACGCTGTTCCGCCACGAGGTCGAGGCGGGTGATATCTGGCGTATGTGTCAGACCAAGGACGCGCCGATCCAGGATTGGGTCAAGCTGGCGGTCACCCGTGCCCGGGAGAGCGGTGCGCCGGCGATTTTCTGGCTCGACGGCAACCGTGCCCACGATGCTCAGCTGATCGAGAAAGTCGAAACCTACCTCAAGGACCATGACACCAGTGGCCTGGATATTCGCATTCTGCCACCGGTCGAGGCGATGAAAGTATCCCTTGAGCGTATCCGTAAAGGCGAGGACACGATCTCGGTCACTGGTAACGTGCTGCGTGACTATCTGACCGACCTGTTCCCGATCATGGAGCTGGGTACCAGCGCCAAGATGCTGTCCATCGTACCCCTGATGAATGGTGGTGGACTGTTCGAAACCGGTGCGGGCGGCTCGGCACCCAAGCACGTTCAGCAGTTCCTTGAAGAGAACCACTTGCGCTGGGATTCGCTGGGCGAGTTCCTGGCCCTGGCGGCGTCGCTTGAGCACCTGGGCAGCACCTTCAGCAATGCCCGTGCCACGCTGCTGGCCAATGCCCTGGACGAGGCCAATGGCAAGTTCCTGGACAGCAACAAGTCACCGTCGCGTAAGGTGGGCGAGCTGGATAACCGCGGCAGCCACTTCTACCTGGCGCTATACTGGGCAGAGGCACTGGCCGCTCAGGATGATGATGCCGAGATGAAAACGCTGTTTGCGCGTCTGGCGGAAACGCTGAAAGCCAATGAGGCGACTATCGTCGACGAGCTCAATAGCGTTCAGGGCCAGCCGGTGGATATTGACGGCTACTTCCGCCCCAGCGGTGAGCTGGCAAGTCAGGCCATGCGTCCCAGCAAGACTTTGAACAACGCCCTGTCGATGGTCGCAGCCGACTGACGCATCAGGCCGCCGTTGCGTAAAGCCCTCGCCCGCTCGTCGGGCGGGGGTTTTTTGTCCGGCCTAGTGTGATAATTTTGATATTTCCATGAACCCTTGCTGATTGCGCACGTCTTATACATAGCACACCATGTATTTACGATGTTGCCCGTCAGCCGAGAGATGAAAAACCTTGCTGCTTATGTCCCACACTAACAGTTCATACCCGGGCGCGACTTCGCTTGAAGCGGGCATGACACGCCCCGATATGCCTGATTATGACGACGACCTGACGGTGCAGTCTGCCGAGCCTGAGTTGGCTCAGCCGCCACTTTTCAAGGTGGTGCTACATAACGACGACTTCACGCCGATGGAGTTTGTTATCGAAGTGCTGCAAGGCTTCTTTAACATGGATAGTGAAAAAGCCGTTCAGGTGATGTTGGCGGTGCACACCCAGGGCAAGGCGACCTGCGGGGTGTTCACCCGAGACATTGCTGAAACCAAAAGTTACCAAGTGAACGAATACGCCCAGGAGTGCGAGCATCCTTTAATGAGCGATATTGAAGCCGCCGATTGAGAACGTTGAAAAAAATCGGTAGGTGGGCTTGCAACTGTACGATTTGTACCCGATGTTGAAGGTGCCGGTCGATTAAACTGATCCGACGCAAGCCTAGTTGGCACTATGCCCTAGGATGTAGCGAAAAGGGGACTGCCATGCTGAGCAAAGAACTTGAACTGACCCTGAACACGGCCTTTACCGTGGCACGCTCCAAGCGCCACGAGTTCATGACCGTCGAGCATCTACTGCTGGCGCTGTTGGACAACGCCTCGGCGATGGATGTGTTGAAGGCCTGTGGGGCAAACCTCGACAAGCTGCGGTCCGATTTGCAGGACTTCATCAATTCGACCACGCCGCTGATTCCTGAAGGCCAGGGCGACCGCGAAACCCAGCCCACCTTAGGCTTTCAGCGAGTACTGCAGCGGGCCGTGTTCCACGTGCAGTCCTCCGGGAAAAGTGAAGTGACCGGTGCCAATGTGCTGGTGGCAATCTTTTCCGAGCAGGAAAGTCAGGCCGTCTACTTCCTCAAGCAGCAGAATGTGGCTCGGGTGGATGCAGTCAATTACATCGCGCATGGCATTTCGAAAGTGTCGGGTCACGGCCCATCGCCATCGCCTTCCCAGCAGGAAGGTGAAGAGGCCGAGGAAGGCAGCACCGAAGGGGCTGCTCATCCGCTTACTGGCTACGCCACCAACCTCAACGAGCAAGCGCGTCTGGGCAAGATCGATCCCCTGATTGGCCGCGACCACGAACTCGAACGCGTGGTGCAGATTCTGGCACGGCGCCGCAAGAATAACCCGCTACTGGTAGGCGAAGCGGGCGTGGGTAAAACGGCGGTTGCCGAAGGCCTGGCCAAGCGTATCGTCGAAGAAGATGTCCCGGAAGTGATTGCTGATGCCGTGGTGTACTCGCTGGATATGGGCGCGTTGCTGGCAGGTACCAAATACCGCGGCGACTTCGAGAAGCGGCTGAAGAGCCTGCTGGCTGAGTTACGCAAACAGCCCAATGCCGTTCTGTTCATCGACGAGATCCACACCGTGATCGGCGCAGGGGCTGCGTCGGGCGGTGTGATGGATGCATCCAATCTGCTCAAGCCGTTGCTTTCCTCGGGCGAGTTGCGCTGCATTGGTTCGACCACTTTCCAGGAATACCGCGGTATCTTCGAGAAAGATCGTGCCTTGGCGCGCCGCTTCCAGAAAGTCGACGTTATGGCACCGTCGGTGGAAGACACCATCAAGATTCTGCAGGGGTTGCGGTCACGGTTCGAGGAGCACCATGCTCTCAAGTACACCGATGGGGCGCTTGAAAGCGCGGCCCGCCTGGCGGACCGTTACATCAATGATCGCTACCTTCCGGACAAGGCCATCGACGTGATTGATGAAGCCGGGGCGCACCAGCGTCTACTGCCGGAAGAGGTGCGTGTCGATACCATTGATGTGGAACAGGTTGAGGCAGTGGTTGCGTCGATTGCCCGGATTCCGCCGAAGAGCGTGTCCAGTTCGGATCGCAAGCTGCTTGAAAAGCTTGACCGCGACCTGAAAATGCTGGTGTTTGGACAGGATGAGGCCATCGACACACTGTCCGCCGCCATCAAGCTGTCTCGCGCCGGGCTGAAGTCGCCTGACAAGCCGGTAGGCAGCTTCCTGTTCGCCGGTCCGACCGGGGTGGGCAAAACCGAGGTGGCCAAGCAGCTCTCGCATATCATGGGGATCGAGCTTGTGCGCTTTGATATGTCGGAGTACATGGAACGGCATACCGTGTCCCGGCTGATCGGGGCACCCCCGGGGTATGTGGGCTACGACCAGGGTGGCCTGTTGACCGAGGCGGTGACTAAACAGCCCCACTGCGTACTGCTGCTGGATGAAATCGAGAAAGCGCACCCGGAAGTCTTCAACCTGCTGCTGCAGGTGATGGACCACGGTCGCCTGACCGATAACAACGGCCGCGAAGCCGACTTCCGCCACGTCATCCTGATCATGACCTCCAACGCCGGGGCAGAGCAGGCGGCACGGCGCTCGATCGGGTTCCAAAGCCAGGATCACTCGACCGATGCAATGGAAGTCATTCGTCGCACCTTCTCGCCAGAGTTCCGCAACCGTCTGGACGGCATCATTCAGTTCCATTCGCTGCCAACGTCAGTTGTGCGCAACGTGGTCGACAAGTTCCTGATCGAGCTGCAAGCGCAGCTGGATGAGAAGCGTGTTCAACTGGAAGTCGACGATATGGCCCGCGATTGGCTGGCGGAACTGGGGTACGACCCGGACATGGGCGCGCGCCCGATGGCACGGCTGATTCAGGAGAAACTCAAAAAGCCGCTGGCAGAGATGATCCTGTTTGGCGAGCTTGCCGATCAGGGGGGTATCGTGCACGTCAGCCTGGAAGAAGGCGAGCTGCGCTTATCCACCGAGTCGGAAATGGCCGATGCGCCCTAACGGGCGCGCAGGTTGAGACAAACAACGCAGCGCCCTGTCATTGACGGGGCGTTGTTGTTTGGGTCGAGCTGTTTGGGTCGAGCGGGCATCAAAGCTGGGTGACGGGCAGGGTGCTGTGACACCTGCTGGGCGCCTTAGCGCGAACGGTAGACGATACGGCCTTTGGACAGATCGTAAGGCGTCAGCTCAACCTTGACTTTATCGCCGGTCAGGATGCGGATGTAGTTTTTACGCATTTTTCCGGAGATATGCGCTGTGACGACGTGACCGTTTTCCAGCTCAACACGGAACATGGTGTTGGGTAGGGTATCGACAATAACGCCATCCATTTCAATATGATCTTCGCGTGCCATATAGGCAATTCCTCACTTAATTTAACGTAATGGGTATGCTCAAAACGACTGGGCATTGGGCAGTGTTTTTAGCCACCACCTCGGATAGCGCTATATTGTGCCGCAAGGCTGCCGTCAAGGCAAAAAAGCGTGGCTAATTACCGAATTAATTCTCGCCATTGGCGACCATCAAGTACCTCAAGCGGCGTAAAATTCTGCTTGTAACGCATTTTTCGGCACGCTTCTATCCAGTAACCGAGGTACAGGTGGGGTAGCCCCTTGTCATGGGTCAATTCGATAAGCCGTAAAATGGCCAGGGTGCCCAGCGAGCGCTTGTCGAGGCTTTCATCGACGCTAAAGAAGGTATAGATGGCCGAGAGGCCGTGTTCAAGCTCATCGAAGGCGGCCACGCCAATCAGCCTGTCCCCCAGGTAAAGCTCCATCAATTGCGCATAGGGCTCGTCCAGGGTCAAAAACGTCCGGTACTGTTCGCGGCTGGGAGGGTACATATCGCCATCGGCGTGGCGATGATTGATATAGTCGGCGTAGAGCGCGTAGTGGCGTGCATCAAAGTACGCCGGGGTAATGTGCGTGGTGATGTCCTCATTGCGCCGGCTGATTCGCCGCTGGGTACGATTCGGTGCAAAATGCGCCACAGGCACGCGCACGGAGCGGCAGGCGTTACAGCCTTCGCAGTGCGGACGGTATAAATGGCGACCGCTGCGCCGAAACCCGAGCAATGAAAGCGAGTCGTAAACGCCAGGCATGGGCGATTCCTGAGGGTCCAGAAACAGCGTGGTGGCTTCCTGGTCGGGCAGGTAGCTACAGGCATGCGGCACTGTCAAAAAGAAGCGCAGGTCGCGAACGAGCCGACGGGGAGCGTTGCTGCTCACAATTTGCCTCCTGATGGGGTTAACGTTGTCGCCGTTAGCCTGTCAACATGGCTGGAAAACTAGCGTCCAATGGCGGCCAGCCACGGAGAGGGTGGTACGACGGGCACACTCTCCGGTGAGGCTGAGAAACTAAAATCAGTCTCTGGCAACCACTTCTCAAGATAGCTGATGAATGTCGCCCGGGCGACTGTTGTTGCGCCCAGGCTTGCCAGGTGGGGCGTATGCATCTGACAGTCGATGAGCTTGCCGCCGCGTTCGCGCATGGCACTGGCGAGATGAGCCAGGGCCACCTTGGAGGCATCCGGAACCTGGGAAAACATGGACTCGCCGAAAAACATCGGGCCCATGGCAATACCGTAAAGACCACCTACCAGGCGTTGATGCTGGTGCACTTCAATGCTGTGGGCAATGCCATGGGCCTGAAGCTGACAGTAGGCATGAACCATGTCATCGGTGATCCAGGTGCCCGGTTCGTCGCCCCTGGGGGCGGCACAGGCGTCGATCACCTGCTCGAAATGTTGATCGACGGTAATCTCAAAGCCCGCATTACGCAGCTTTTTTGTTAAGCTGCGGCGCTGCTTAAAGTGTTCCGGTAGGAGTATCATGCGGGGATCGGGGCTCCACCACAGGATGGGGTCGTTGTCGCTGAACCAGGGGAAGATGCCGCGCCGATAGGCCTCCACCAGCCAGCCGGGGGTTAATTCGCCGCCTGCCGCGAGCAGGCCGTTAGGCGAGTCCAACGCCGAGGTGACGGCAGGGAAGTGAGGCATTGGCGAAGATAGCCAAGGTAACATTGAGTGCTCCGGTCGGTAACGACAGTAACAAGTCCGCATCGAGAGGCCCTGTGACGGCAGCAGGATGCTCGGTATGATACAAACTCGCAAGTGGATTAACGGCGCCAATGGGTGCAAAAGGGAGAGTCGCTTGAAAGTGAATAAAGCGGTCGACAAGCGAACACAGCGTAACACGCGCCAAAGTGGGTCTTCTGCGCGGGTTAATGCCGCCAAGGACAAAGCGCGTCGGTTTGGGTTACGCCTGCAAGGGGCTGCGCGGGATGGCGTGGTCGTGGCGTTGTTGGCGGTATGTACGTTTTTATTACTGGCACTGTTTAGCTATTCGTCATCGGATCCTGGTTGGTTGTCCGAGGGTCCGGAAACCGCCGTCAGCAACTGGATGGGCCCGGTAGGCGCATGGCTTGCCGATGTGCTCTATTCGCTGCTGGGTGCCAGCGCCCTTTGGTGGCCTGGCATGGTGGGCTATCTGGCCTGGTGGCTGGTGCGTTCCCGACAGGTGCGCTTCGAGCTGGACCCGGTTGCCGTGGCGGTGCGCGCCGGTGGCCTGATGCTGTTGATGTTCGGCACCACCATGCTTGGTGCGCTGCATTTTTATAACCCTGAAAGCCCGCTGCCTTATGCCTCGGGGGGAATTCTTGGTGAAGGCCTGGTCGGCGCATTACGCCCGCTGGTTAGCAGTGGCGGCGTGGGGCTGATTGCCGCCGCGCTTATCTTGAGTGGTTTTCCGCTCTTCAGTGGGATGTCGTGGCTACAGGTTGCCGACGAAGTGGGCCGGCGTCTCTGTCGCCTGGGGGGGTGGTGGTCAGCACGCCGTCAGGCGCGTCGAGAGGCCCGGCGTGCCCGCGCCAAGCAGCGCGCAGCAGCGCGGCCCGCGGCGGAGCCCGCGCAGCGCTCGCCATTGGCAGAGCAGGATGCTGAGAGCAGCGTCGGTAAGAAACGCCGTGAGCCCGCCGTATCCGCGCCTTCGGCGGAAGACGACTCAACGGAACGTGATAACGTGACGGATACGTCGATTCCCTGGACCGCCGCTGCGCGAACGCCGTCTGCCACGGCTTTCAAGGCGGAACCCCAACCACGGTCAGCGACTGAAGAGAGCTCAACTGATAGCGCTACACAGACGCCCGTGAAGCCTGAAACCGCTGCGACGGCACCCTCGCTGAGTGAGACGCCGACCGTTGAGTCTTCGGCTGATCGCCAGGGGAGCCACCTGGACGAACCATTGACGCCGTCCTCCAGTGAGGACGAGGCCAGCGAGTCGTTTCCGTTGCACGCCTCGCGCCGCGATGCTGAGGCTGAACCGTCATCTAACTCGCCGCTGTCAGCCGCCGATGACGAACCCGCGTCGCCACCATTGGCGGGCGCCCCGGCATCCGAACAGCCTCGGCCGCTGACAGCCGAACGGACCAAAGAGCGCGTGCCTGAAGTCGTGCCCGAGCCGGTTTGGGACGATGATGATGAAGAGCTCGCGTCACAACCAACGGTATCGACACCAGCCCCTGCGCGTAGTGAGCCGACCTTCAGCCCGGACGACGCCGCCGAGGCAGAGGAATCCGATAACGGGCCGACGCTGTGGACCGTTGAGCATCTGCAGAACCAGCGTCCCAGCTTCGATCATATCCCTGACCCTGAAGGTGATGTGCCGAGCTTGCGCCTGCTGACGCCGGCGGAGCCTCACCAGCCCAACTACACCGACCAGCAGCTCGCCGATATGGCCGAGCTTCTGGAAGTGCGGCTGCGCGAGTATGGTGTGAAGGCCGAGGTGGTCGATACTTGGCCGGGGCCGGTGATTACGCGCTTTGAAATCAAGCCGGCTGCCGGTGTGAAAGTTTCCAAGATCAGCAATCTGGCCAAGGATTTGGCGCGTTCGTTGATGGTCAAGAGCGTTCGCGTGGTCGAGGTGATTCCCGGGCGCCCAACGGTGGGTATCGAGATTCCCAACCCTCACCGGGCAATGATCCGGCTCCGCGAGGTGATCGATTCCGACCGTTATCAACAGGAAAAATCACCGCTGACCATGGCCTTGGGGCAGGATATCGGCGGTGGCCCTGTCGTGGCCAACCTTGGCAAAATGCCGCATTTGCTGGTGGCCGGTACGACCGGGTCGGGCAAGTCGGTGGGCGTCAACGCGATGCTGATTTCGATGCTGCTCAAGGCCACGCCGGATGAGCTGAAACTGATCATGGTCGACCCCAAGATGCTGGAGCTATCGGTCTACGATGGTATTCCTCACTTGCTGGCGCCGGTGGTCACCGACATGAAAGAAGCGGCCAACAGCCTGCGCTGGTGCGTCGCCGAAATGGAGCGCCGCTATAAGCTGATGGCGGCCATGGGGGTGCGTAATATCGCGGGCTTCAACGCCCGTCTGGACGAAGCCGAGCGCGCTGGTGCCCAGGTGGCGGATCCGCTTTGGGAGCCGCAACCCTGGGAAATGCACCAGACGCCGCCGATACTTGAGAAGCTGCCCTACATCGTGGTGGTGATCGACGAATTTGCTGACATGTTCATGATTGTGGGCAAAAAAGTCGAAGAGCTCATCGCCCGTCTGGCGCAGAAAGCCCGCGCGGCGGGCATCCATCTGATACTCGCCACCCAGCGCCCGTCAGTGGACGTGGTCACAGGTCTGATCAAGGCCAATATCCCCTCGCGGATGGCCTTCCAGGTCTCGTCGCGGATCGATTCACGCACCATCCTGGACCAGGGCGGCGCGGAGAGCCTGCTGGGGCATGGCGACATGCTCTACCTGCCTGCCGGGTCAGGCCCGCCCAATCGCATCCACGGGGCCTTTGTCGACGACGATGAAGTTCATCGCGTCGTCGAGGATTTGAAACGCCGCGGTGAGCCTGAGTATATCGAGGAGATCCTGTCGGGCGGCGTATCAGCGGATGCATTGACCGGCCTGGAAGCCGAGGGTGGCGACAGCGATGATGCCGAGCAGGATGCGCTGTACGATGAAGCCGTGCAGTTCGTGACGCAAACGCGCAAAGCGTCGATTTCTGCCGTGCAGCGGCGCTTTAAAATTGGCTATAACCGTGCGGCCCGCCTGGTGGAAGCCATGGAGGGCGCGGGCGTGGTGTCGTCGATGGGTACCAACGGTGCCCGCGAAGTCCTGGCGCCGCCACCGGTGGGCCAGTAGCCCGCACGTCAAACGTGCAATAAGCGTGAAAGTCCGGCGAGCGGTGAAACTTGGGCGCCGGACGAGCGTCTTAATGGCTAATCGAGTGGTTCGGCTGATCCACTGTTATGTTTATTTGGCAAGGTTGCCTAGGGAGATCGCATGCGCGATACGCAAACTCGACGTCCTTCATCGTTAGCACTGGCTGCCAGCGCGCTGGGGTTAACACTTACAGCGCCGTTGGCCTTGGCCAATGAGGCGGCAGAGCGATTGACTGAACGCCTCGACCCGCTGCAAAGCTATCAGGCTTCGTTCGAGCAACGGATTCTTGATGGCAGCGGCGAGCGGTTGCAGGACGCGCGGGGCGAAATGTGGTTGTCCCGCCCCGGCCTGTTGCGCTGGGAAGTCGAAGCCCCTTATACGCAAACCGTGGTATCCGACGGTGACGATGTCTATCTCTACGACCCTGACCTTGAACAAGTGACCGTTCAGGCACTGGATGAGCGCGTTACCCACACACCCGCGCTGTTGCTTTCAGGCCAGGTCAGTGAGCTGACGGAAAGCTACGATGTCGAATATGAACAAGACAGCGGCGATGACGTCTTTACCCTGGTGCCTACCTCGGTAGACACCTTGTTCGAGCAGCTACAGATGGTCTTTGACGGTGATATGCTCACCGAGCTGTGGATGACCGACAGCACCGGCCAGCGCACGTCGATTACCTTCAGCAACGCCGAGCGCAATGGCTATATCGATGAAGAGCGTTTCGAATTCGACATCCCTGACGGCATTGATGTGATCCGCGAAGACCAGCGCTAGCCTCCATTGACTTCTGAACAGAGGCCGATCAGGCATCCGGTGCCTGATCGGCCTCTTTGTCTTGTGCGTCGCGCCAGGCCATGATCTCGGCAAAGCGCTTTTCCTGGCCGAATCCGCTGGGTTGGTAAAACGTCTGTCTGGGTAGCTCGTCCGGCCAGCAGTCGTGAGCACTGCCGGCCGGGTAGCCGTCTTTTTCATTGTGAGCGTAACGGTAGCCTTTGCCATGGCCGAGCTGCTCCATCAGCTTGGTGGGCGCGTTTCGCAGGTAGGTCGGCACCTCAACCTGGGGCTGTTGGCGGACGAACTGCTGGGCTTTGTTCCAGGCCTGGTCAATGCGATTGCTTTTGGGTGCCACCGCGAGGTGTATGGCTGCGTGGGCGATCGCCCGCTGGCCTTCGTAGTCGCCCAGGCGTAGATAAGCATCCCAGGCGGCGATAACCAGTGGCAGCGCGCGAGGGTCGGCGTTGCCCACGTCCTCAGAGGCAATGGCGCTGAGCCTTCTCACCACATCAAGTGGATCGCCGCCGCCCTGAATGAAGCGCGCCATATACAGCAGAGCAGCATCGGGCCGCGATGAGCGCACCGATTTGTGGATCGCCGAGAGCAGGTCATAATAGGCGTCGCCCTGCTTGTCGAAGGCGCTGGCCTGATGGCCAATCACATCATTGAGTACACTTTCGGGAAGCCTTTCGCGGCCTGCCTCGTGCAGGGTGAAGTCGCAGGCGGTTTCCAGTAGGCCTAATGCGCGGCGGGCATCCCCGGCGCTGGCGTGGGCCAGGGCGGTCAAGACTGAAGGTTCCACCTCGATGGCGCGCTTACCCAACCCGCGCTCGGGGTCCTCCAGCGCCTGGCGCATCACGCTGATCAACTCGTCTTGGGTAAGCGATTTCAAGACGTAAACCCGTGCCCGGGAGAGCAGTGCCGAGTTGACTTCAAAGGACGGGTTTTCGGTCGTTGCACCAATCAGGGTCAAAAGCCCGGACTCCACGTGGGGAAGCAGGGCATCCTGCTGACTCTTGTTCAATCGGTGAATTTCATCTAAAAATAAAATCGTCGGTGAGTTGATCTGTTGGGCGCGATCGACAACCAGACGAATATCCTTCACACCTGCCATGACAGCGCTGAGCTGCTCAAGATGGGCATTTGACGCATGCGCGAGCAGTTCCGCCAGCGTGGTTTTTCCGACCCCCGGCGGTCCCCAAAGAATCATCGAGCGGACAACCCCCGACTCTGCCATGCGTCGAAGCGGTTTATCCGGGCCGACGAGGGCTTGCTGGCCGATAAAGTCTTTAAGCAGGCGCGGCCGCATCCGGTAGGCTAATGGGGCATCGTCGGCTGGGGTTTCGCGGCTGAAAAGATCCATGGAAGCTCCGTTTATCGCTGACCCATCTGTTGGGTTTGTTATCTTAAGGTGTATGGTAAAGCATGTCTGCTCAGACTACCTTTGGCGTAAGACGATAAAGGAGACGGCCCAATGTTAAACCAACTGCGTTCGGATCATGCCAACATGGCAAGGATGCTGCACGTCCTGCAGCTCAAGCAAAAGACGCTGGCTCAGGGCGAACGTCCCAACTTTCAACTCATGCGCGAGGTGGTGGATTACATCTTGTCCTATATGGACGGCTTTGCCGTGCCGTTGGAGCGGATCTGCGTCGAACGCCTGGGTAAGGTGGCGCCCGAATACTCGTCCCTCACCGAGAAAATGGCCGAGGATTATCGGCAACTGACGCCTCGTCTGCAGCAGCTATCCAATGATATCGATATGATTCTGATGGATAACGTGCTGCCGATGGATAGGTTTGCCGACGATTTGAAAGCCTACCTGGACGCCCATCGGGCCTACTTGCGTCACGAGCGTGAGGAGCTGTTTCCGTTAATCGACAAGCACTTCAGCGAAGATGACATGGAAGCGTTGCGCCAGTCGTTGCCGGCTGAGGCTCAACAATCGCTTGAGCGTCTGCAGTTGGCGTACCCGGAACTTTATGCCGAGCTGCGCGGCGCCGATGTGCCCAACGTGTAAGTTTGTCTATTGACCGGGCTGACGATGGCTTATCAGCTAGCGCGTGCGTGTTAAACTAGGCGCCTTGATGAAACGCAGACTGGGTCAATAGGCAGGGGCGATAGTGGGCATAAGCATCGGTTGTAGCGTGAAAGGATGAGCCAGGGGCCTGTTCTTATATTTGATTCCGGCGTGGGCGGGCTTTCGGTAGCGGCAGCGCTACGACAGCACTACCCCCACGCCGGTTTTTGTTATGCCTGCGACAACGCATGGCTGCCTTATGGCCTGCGTGACGACGCCACGCTTGCCGACCGCATTGTGGCCGTTTGCCTGGCGGCCGTGGCGGCCTGCCAGCCCAGCGTACTGGTCGTCGCCTGCAATACCGCCAGCACCCTGGCCCTTGAAAGGCTGCGCTGGCATTTGACGATTCCCGTAGTGGGTACGGTACCGGCGATCAAGCCGGCGGCGGCGCTCAGCCAGACCCGCCATATCGCGCTGCTGGCCACCAGGGCTACCGTCGGTCGTCCCTACACCCAGGCATTGATCGACCGCTTTGCCAGCGACTGCGTGGTGACCAGGGTCGCAGCAGATGCTCTGGTGAGCGAAGCCGAAGCTTGGCTGGCAGGTCATCCCCCCGATGAAGCGCGCCTCCAGGCAGCGATGGCGCCGCTCTGGCAGGCCGCTCAGCCAGATCTCACCGCGCCCGTCCCGCCTACGTCTGGGCCGCATGCCCCCGCGTTGGATACGATTGTGCTGGGCTGCACGCATTTCCCTCTCTTGAAACCCTGGTTGGTCGAGCTTGCCCCTGTGCCGCTCAACTGGGTCGATTCCGGCGATGCCATCGCCCGGCGCGTCGGCCAGGTGGCGGGGACGCTGTTAACGAGTGCGGCGGACGGACGTTGCTTTACCACGGCTCCGGCCCCGCATTTAACGGATGGTCTGTCACGCTATGGTTTTCACCCCGCGCAGCCCTTAACCCTTGCGCCTTGATGTTCACAAATATTGTTTACGAATATAAAGAGGAGCCGCTTTGGCTATTCCCGACGTTGACCCCGAACGCTATGCCGAGCAACTCGCCGACAAGCAGGCCTATGTCGAACGCCTTTTTGCGTCCTTCGAGCCGCCGACCATGGAGGTGTTTGCCTCGCCGCCCAGCCACTATCGCCAGCGCTGTGAGTTTCGTATCTGGCATGAGGGCGATGATCTTTTCTACGCCATGTTCGAAGTCACCCCGGGGAATCCCAAGAGCAAGCGCGTTATCCGGCTCGATCAGTTCCCGGTGGCCAGCGAGGCGATCAACCGGTTGATGCCGCGGTTACGCGACGCCTTTCTGGCAAGCGATGAGCTGCGCCGTCGACTGTTCCAGGTCGAGTTTTTAACCACGCTCTCCGGCGAGGCGCTGGTGACGCTGATCTATCACCGTCCGCTGGGCGATGACTGGGAAGCCGAGGCACGCGCGTTAGAGGCAGAACTGGGCATCATGATCATTGGTCGTTCGCGCAAGCAACGCCTTGTGCTTACCCAGGATCACGTCTGGGAGCGCCTGGAAGTGAAGGGCCGCACGCTGCATTACCAGCAGGTCGAGAACAGCTTTACCCAACCCAATGCGCATATCTGCCAGGCGATGCTGGGATGGGCCTGCGACGTGACAGCGGGGCGCGAGCAAGAGGATTTAGTCGAGCTATACTGCGGTAACGGTAACTTTACCATTGCCCTGGCAAAGAACTTCCGCCGCGTGCTGGCCACCGAAATCTCGCGCACCTCGGTGGCCAGTGCCAACGTCAATCTGGCTGCCAATGGCGTGACCAATGCTCAGGTGGCGCGGATGTCGGCTGAAGATTTCGCCCTGGCACTGAAAGGTGACAAAAGCGGCCGACGTGTAGCGGAAATGGCGCTAGACACATATGACTTCTCGACGGTGTTGGTGGACCCGCCACGGGCCGGGCTTGATGAGCAAAGTTGCCAGCAGATCAGCGAATACGCCCAAATCGTCTATATTTCATGCAACCCGGTAACACTTGCTGACAACCTGGCTCAGCTTATGCAAACCCACAAGATTGAACGCTTTGCGTTGTTTGACCAGTTTCCGTTTACCGACCATTGTGAATGTGGGGTATGGCTTACGCGGCGCTCATCACCATGATGATACCCATGCTGGTGATGCGTAAGTGGTATGCGCTATGAGCAACCGTGCAGGTGACTAGGGCGATGCCTGCGGGTAGCGTAAGCTAACTGGAATGATGGCCTAAAGGCCTATTGTCCTTCGTTTTTTTGGCCAGGTGATGGCCCCGGCAGTAGAGGTGATGGATGCATTACGTTGCGATTGAAGAAAGTCGGCAAGATTTGTTGAAGCAGCTACAGGAACGTCTGCACGATCGCTTGGAGCCGACCCGCGCCGAGGCCATTGATGCCTTTGCGCGTCACTTCTACGCGACGGTGCCCGTTGAAGACCTGATTGACCGTCGCCTGGATGACCTTTACGGGGCGACACTGTCGATTTGGCAATTCCTTCAGCACCACGATCCTCAAAGCCCCAAAGTGCGTGTGTTCAACCCCGATTTCGAAGAGCACGGCTGGCAGTCGACCCATACCTTTGTGGCGGTGCTTCACGAGGATATGCCGTTCCTGGTCGACTCGGTGCGGATCGAGCTCAATCGTCGCGGTTTAACGGTGCATGCCATTCAAAATGCGGTGTTAGCGGTGAGCCGTGATGCCCAGCATCAGTTGCAAGCGCTTGGTTCACCCCGCGATGCCCAGGCACCCGAGGCGCGCGAATCACTGGTGGTGATCGAAGTTGATCGCCACACCGACCCGGAACTGTTGGGCACAATCGAGCACAATCTTCACGAGGTGCTGCGCGATGTGCGTACCGCCGTGGGTGATTTTGATGCCATGTGCGAGCAAATTCGCAGTTCGATTCAGGAGATCGAGAAAAACTGCCCGCCGCAAATCGACCCTGACGACCATGAAGAGGCGATTGCCTTTCTGGAATGGCTGCTCAAGGATAACTTTACCTTTCTCGGCTACGATGAGTACCTGCTCGAAGATGGTGAGCTGACCCGGGATCCTGACAGCGTGCTGGGGGTTTTCCGTCTGGATCAACCCCGCTATTGCGAGCGGATCCGTACCGAAGAAGGTATCGGTGACGACGATAACTACGTGTTGGTGCCGCAGTTGCTGTCGTTTGCCAAGAGCGCTCATCACTCGCGGGTTCATCGCCCCACCTATCCCGATTACATCACTGTCGACCGTTACGACGACGACGGCAATGTCATTGGCGAGCGGCGTTTCTTCGGCCTGTTCACTGCCACGGTGTATAACGAGTCGCCGCGCAATATTCCCTTGCTGCGCCGCAAGCTCAAGGCCGTCATGGATATCGCCGGGTTCAACCCGCAGGGGCATAACGGCAAGCAGTTGCTTCAGGTGCTGGAAGTTTATCCCCGCGATGACCTGTTCCAGATGAACACCGAGGCGCTGGCCAGTACGGCGTTGGGCATTCTGGATATTCGCGAACGCCGTCAGGTGCGGCTGTTCATACGCGCCGATGTCAGCGGCAAGTTCTATTCGTGCCTGGTCTTCGTGCCGCGGGACGTGTTTTCCACTGATTTGCGTCAACGCATTCAACATCTGCTCTGCGACGAGTTGGACGCCCGCTTCGGCGACTTCAACACGTACCTGTCGGAGTCGGTACTCGCGCGTATCCAACTGATTTTGCGCTTCAATGGTGATGCACCCAGCCAATACGACCTGAAACGCCTGGAAAATAAAGTTGCGCGCCTGGCACGCAGCTGGCGCGATGATTTGCAGGCGGCGATGATCGAGGGGTTCGGCGAAGAGCAAGCCAATAACCTCATGGAACAATTCCAAGAGGCGTTTTCTGCCAGCTATCGCGAAGACTTTACCGCGCGTACGGCGGTCTTCGACGTCCAGCATCTGCTGACGCTGGATAGCGAAAACGACTTGGCGCTTTCTCTCTACCGGCCGATGGAAGAGCAGAGCGGTGGCGTGAATTTGAAGCTGTTCCATCGGGCGTCGCAGATTCCGCTGTCGGATGTGCTGCCGATGATGGAAAACCTTGGCCTGCGGGTCATTGGTGAACGTCCCTATGATATCAACAGCCCTCAGCAGCGCTACTGGATCCACGATTTTGAGCTGGAGCACAGCGGCGCCGAAATGAGCCTGTCGGAAATGCGCGAAACGTTCAGCGAAGCGTTCAAGCGCATTTGGGTGGGCGAAGCCGATAACGACGCATTCAACCGCTTGATCATCGGTGCAGGCCTGGACTGGCGGGAAGTGGCCATGCTCCGGGGCTATGCCCGTTATCTGAAGCAGATTCGCTTTGGCATGTCCCAGGATTATATCGCTACCACGCTGGCAAACTATCCCGTGATTACCCAGACGCTGGTCGAGCTTTTCCAGCAGCGCTTCGACCCAGGTCTGGATGAGCACGACACCAGCGACTGCATAGCGCGTATCAATGAGCACCTTGAGGCGGTTGCCAGTCTTAATGACGATCAACTGCTGCGCCGCTTCATGGAGCTTATCCAGGCGACGTTGCGCACCAACTATTACCAGCAAACCGAGAATGGCCGAGCCAAGGACTACATTGCCTACAAGCTTGAGCCTTCCAAGGTCACCGGGATGCCCAAGCCGCGCCCGATGTTTGAGATCTTTGTTTGCTCGCCACGGGTCGAGGGGGTGCACCTGCGCGGCGGCAAGGTGGCCCGGGGCGGGCTGCGTTGGTCCGACCGTCACGAAGATTTCCGCACTGAAGTGCTCGGGCTTGTGAAAGCACAGCAGGTCAAAAACGCCGTGATCGTGCCTGTCGGCGCGAAAGGCGGCTTCGTCTGCAAGCGGATGCCGGAGAATGCCGACCGCGAGACCCAGCAAAAAGAAGGCATTGCCTGCTATCAGCTGTTTATCCGTGCGTTGCTGGATGTCACCGATAATCTTGTGATGGGCGATGTCGTGCCACCACAACACGTGGTTCGCCACGATGAAGATGACGCTTACCTGGTGGTTGCCGCGGATAAGGGCACGGCAACCTTTTCGGATATTGCCAACGAAATCTCGCTTGAATACGGCCACTGGCTGGGAGATGCCTTCGCGTCTGGCGGTGCCAACGGCTATGATCACAAGAAAATGGGGATCACTGCACGCGGGGCCTGGGAATCGGTCAAGCGTCACTTTAAGAACCTGGATATCGACACCCAGCGTGATGAGTTCAGTGTGATCGGCATCGGTGACATGGCAGGCGATGTGTTTGGCAACGGTATGCTGTTGTCCGAGACGATCCAGCTGGTGGGGGCTTTCAACCATCTGCACATTTTTGTCGATCCCACACCGGACCCGGCCGCTACCTTTGCCGAACGCCAGCGCTTGTTCAAACTGCCACGTTCCAGTTGGGAAGATTACGATCAGACGTTGATCTCCCAGGGTGGCGGCATTTTCAGCCGTAGCGCGAAATCGATCGTCATTACCCCTGAAATGCAGGCGGTGTTTGGCATTGAAGAGACGCGGCTGTCACCCAACGAGTTGATCCGCGCCATGCTGGTCGCCAAGGTCGACTTGATCTGGAACGGCGGCATCGGTACCTACGTGAAAGGCTCCGAAGAAACCGACGCAGAGGTGGGTGATAAAGCCAACGATTCGCTGCGCATCAACGGCAACGACCTTAACTGTCGTGTGGTCGGCGAAGGCGGTAACCTTGGCCTGACGCAACTGGGCCGCATGGAAGCGGCTGCCAAAGGGGTGCGGGTGTATACCGACTTTATCGATAACGCCGGGGGCGTTAACTGCTCCGACCACGAAGTGAATATCAAGATACTGATTGATGAAGTGGTCAAACGCGGTGACATGACCGACAAGCAGCGCAATCAGTTGCTGGCCGAGATGACCGATGAGGTGTCCGATCTGGTCATTCTGGATAACTACCGTCAGACCCAGGCGCTGGATCTTTCGGCGATTCTTTCCCAGCAGGGCATGGGTCCTTACCGGCGCTTTATCAGCGAACTTGAGTCGGCGGGGCAGATTGATCGGGAACTTGAATTCCTGCCCACCGACGACGTCTTGAAAGAACGTTCAAGCCAGCAGCAGGGGATGCGCCTGCCGGAACTCTCGGTGTTGATCTCTTACGCCAAGAGCACGCTGAAAGGCGACCTGATCGCCTCAGAGGTGCCCGATGACCCGTATATTCACCATCACCTCGAGCGCCTGTTCCCGGCGGTGCTGACCGAACGCTATCGGTCGGAAATGTATGACCACCGTCTGAAGCGTGAAATCGTCGCCACCCAGGTGGCCAACGATCTTGTCGATCACATGGGGGTTGTGTTCGTACGCCGGCTGATGGATTCAACGGGCGCTGGCCGAGCGGACATCGCGCGGGCTTATGTGGTTGCCCGGGACAGCTTTAATCTGCCTTCCCTGTGGGCCCAGTTGGAAGCGCTGGATAATCAGGTACCCAATCGCGTTCAGTACGCGATGATGCTGGATGTGATGCGCATGATCCGCCGCGCGACGCGCTGGTTCCTGCGCCAGCATATGGGGCTCTCGACCCAGGACACCATCGAGTACTTCCGGCCGCGGCTGACGCAACTCCAGGAAGGGATTGGTGAGCTGTTAAGCGGTGAAGAGCAGGCGGCATGGCAGCAACGCTATGCAGAGTTGCAGTCAGCGGGCGTGCCGGATGCGTTAGCCTCAACCGTAGCAGCGGCCCCCAGCCTGTATGCGGGGCTGGGTATTATCCAGGCGGCCCGGGCCACTAATGAGAAACCTCAACGGGTCGCCGAGGTGTACTACGAGATTGGTAGCCGTCTGGAGCTTCCCTGGATGATTCAGCAGGTTACCCAGCTTGATGTGCGTGATGCCTGGCAGGCCCAGGCGCGGGAAACCTTCCGTGATGATATTGACCGCCAGCAGTTGGCGCTGACCACCAGTGTGCTCAAGCTGGAAGCGGGCAGTCGCGAGACCCAGGAGCGAGTTGCCCAGTGGCTGGAACAGCACGCGGGTCTGCACAACCGCTGGTGTCGCTTGATCGACGAGGTGCGTAGCGGTAGCGAAGGCGGTTTTGCGCTGTTCGCGGTGGCTATTCGTGAACTGGTCGATCTCGCTGAAAGCGATAGCGAAAGCTAGTTCGACGCTTTCACCGATGTATCAAGCGCGCCCACTCGGGCGCGCTTTTTTAGGTTATAATGATGCCCGTTTTAAAGCCTTCCTCGTTTCAAGAGACTTTCCATGTACGCCCTTGCCCGTTCGCTGTTCTTCCGCATCGACCCCGAGACCTCCCACGGTATGGCGCTGGGCGCTCTGGATGCCCTGCACCGCGTAGGCGGCGTTAAACGGTTGATGGGCCCGCCCGTTGATGACCCTGTCGAGTTGATGGGGCTGCGTTTTGCCAACCGGGTGGGCCTGGCAGCGGGGTTGGACAAGAACGCCGATCACCTCGATGCCCTGGGAGAGATTGGCTTCGGGTTTATAGAAGTCGGCACCGTCACCCCGCAGGCCCAGCCGGGTAACCCCAAGCCCCGCCTGTTTCGTCTTGCCGGGCACGAAGCCATCATCAACCGATTCGGGTTTAACAACCGGGGCGTTGCGCATCTGGTCGCGCAAGTAAAGCAGCGTCACTATGGCGGTATCGTGGGCATTAATATCGGCAAAAACCTGACCACGTCGGTTGACGATGCGTTGGGTGACTACCTGGCCTGCCTGGAAGCGGTTCATGGGGTGGCGGATTATGTGACCGTGAATATTTCTTCACCCAACACACCAGGACTGCGTACGCTGCAGTTTGGCGCTCAGTTGGATGCGCTTTTGGGCCCCATCCGGGCGCGCAGTCAGGCTCTGGACGAGCAGGAAGGTCGACAGGTGCCATTGCTGGTAAAAATTGCCCCGGACATGACTGACGAAGAAGTGGCATTGGTGGCGGCTAGTATCGAGCGCAACGCCTTTGACGGGGTGATTGCCACCAATACCACCATCTCGCGGGAAATGGTGGCGGGTGACCCCCAGGCTGACGAAGCAGGTGGACTTTCGGGCAAGCCGGTGTTTGAAGCCTCGAACCGTATCATCCGTTTGCTGCGCGCCCACTTGCCGGATATGCCGATTATCGGCGTCGGCGGTATCGACAGCGGCGAGGCCGCCAGAACCAAGCGTGACGCCGGCGCGGACTTGGTGCAGCTGTATTCCGGACTGATTTATCGTGGCCCCAGGCTTGTCAGCGAGTGTGCCGAAGCACTACAAAACGATAAAAAGCCCGCTTGATGAAGCGGGCTTGAGGGGTATTCAGTAAAACGATGTATAGAGATTAGGGTTGTTAAGGGTTAGGTCATAACAGTGGGGTTTTTATGGATACCGGAAACGCCGGTCATGCCATCCCACTGGTCGCCGCGACCTTCACGCCAACCGCTCATCCAGTATTCGCGTAAATTTACCTCTTGACTGGGGCAATCATCACGGGAGCGACCCGTAACGCCCGCTTTGTAGCCGTGTACATAAGCCCGCTGGAAGCGATCACGTTTTTGTCGTTTCATTGGCTAACCTCTTTGTATGAAAGCCTTTGAGATGAAATAACGGGGAATGACGATATAGAAAACCCAACTCTATGTCGCGCCCCATCATTTCGAGAGCTAACTTCAAGAGTGAACTGCCGTTTGGGCGAAGTGGTCTAGCACTCACGTGCTGAACCCACCGGGCGGCTCGCTCGTCAACGCCATAGGTCCGTGAGACGACTCCTTGAGACAATCTTCAAGACCCTGGCAGGCAACGCATGCGTTTTCAGTAGCTACTCTCTTATTGTTAGACCATGATGGGGTCACTTGTCGACCATCAAATTGTCATAAGACGTAAACTCATTTGCAATATATAGGAATATCGCGCGGTTACGCGCAGCCATTACCATGACCGAGTCGAGCCAAATTGCCCCCCTAGAGCTGCTGGCAACGTGCCCCAAGGGTATCGAAAGCCTGCTTGCCGACGAACTGACTGCGTTAGGCGCCACCCCAGGTAAAACCACCGTGGCAGGCGTGTACTTTGCTGCCGATCAGTCCACGGCCTACCGTGTTTGCCTGTGGTCGCGGCTGGCAAATCGCATCATCCTGATCCTGGCTCGCGAGCCGATGATCGAAACCGCCGACCAGTTACGCACTGTGGTGGCGGGTATCGACTGGACGCGGCACCTGGCCCCGGGGCGGACGATGGCGGTGGATTTCCACGGCCGCAGCGACCACATTCGCCACACCCGCTTTGGCGCCCAGACCGTCAAGGACGGCGTGGTGGACGCACTGCAGCTGGCCGGCCAGGAACGCCCCACGGTTGATACCAAGGCCCCGCACCTGCGCCTTTATGCCCATCTGCACCGGGCCAATGCGACGCTGGGAATCGATTTATCCGGAGAAAGCCTGCATCGTCGTGGCTACCGGCGCGATGTGGGGCACGCACCGTTGAAAGAGAATCTTGCAGCGGCATTGCTGGTGCGTGCCGGTTGGCCCGAACGCGCCAAAGCGGGTGAACCGTTGATGGATCCCCTGTGCGGCGCGGGAACGCTGTTGATTGAGGCCGGCCTGATGGCGGCCGACCAGGCACCCAACCTGCACCGCGAACGTTTCGGATTTCACGGCTGGTCTGGTCACGATGAAACCGAGTGGCGAGAGCTTAAGCGAGAAGCTGACGCTCGGGCGTCGATTGGTCGCAAACGTTGTAAAACGTCACTGACCGGCTTTGATGAAAGCCCGGCGGCACTTTCGGCTGCCAAGGCCAACGCCATGCGCGCGGGTATTCCCGCTCTGATCCACCTGCACGGCCAACGCCTCGGTCAGCTGACGCGGCCTGCCGAGTTGACCGCCGAACAGGGGTTAATGATTACCAACCCGCCCTACGGCGAGCGTCTGGGCGAGCTGCCCGAACTGGTTCAGCTGTATGCTCAACTGGGTGAAAAGGCCAAGGCGTTGTTTCCTGGCTGGACCCTTGCCGTGTTTACCGGTAATCCGGATTTGGGGCATCGGCTTGGCCTGCGGGCACACAAACAGTACGCGCTGAAAAACGGCGCCCTGGATGCCAAGCTGTTGTTGATGACCATTGACCCCAAGACCAGCCGGGTAGAAGAGGGCGACAGTGCTCCATCGGCGGTTACGCAGGCCGCACCCAAAGGGTCCGAGAACGCCCAGATGTTTGCCAACCGGCTGGTCAAAAACCAGAAGCGCCTGAAAAAGTGGCTCAAGCAAAGCGGTGAGACCTGCTACCGGCTTTACGATGCGGATATGCCCGAGTACGCCCTGGCGGTCGATCGCTATGGTGACCATGTGCACGTCCAGGAGTACGCTGCGCCGCGTTCGGTGGATCCTGCCCAGGCACAAAAGCGCCTGTTCGATGCGCTGGAGGTCATGCCCGACGCACTGGGTGTTGACCCCAGCAAGATCCATGTTAAACGCCGTGAGCGGCAAACCGGCAATGCCCAGTATCAAAAACGTGATGCCAGCGGCGAGCGTTTCGAGGTGCGCGAAGGCAATGCACGGATATGGGTCAATCTGCGCGATTACCTGGATACCGGGCTGTTTCTTGACCACCGGCCCGTAAGGCGCATGCTGGGCGAGATGGCCAGCGGCAAGCGTTTTCTGAATCTGTTCTGCTATACCGCGAGCGCCACTGTGCAGGCGGCACTTGGCGGCGCGAGCGACAGCGTCAGCGTGGATATGTCCAATACCTATCTTGAGTGGGCGCGGGACAACTTCACGCTCAACAAGCTCGACCCCAGACTGCACCGAGTGGTGCGCGATGACTGCTTCCGCTGGCTGGAAACCGCCAACGCCGAGTTCGATCTGATTTTCATGGACCCGCCGACGTTCTCCAACTCGAAGAAGATGCGCGATACGCTGGACGTTCAGCGTGATCATCCGCGCTTGGTAGAATTGGCCATGGCGCGACTGGCGCCGGGCGGAGTGCTGGTGTTCTCCAATAACCAGCGGCGCTTCAAGCTGGATGAGTCGCTTGGCGAGCGCTACGTGGTCGAAGATATGACCGCGCGTAGTTTTGACCCGGATTTTCAGCGGCGCAGCAATGCACATCAGGTGTTTCTATTACGCCACCGCGAGTAACGTCATTCAGGTCTGCAACATGATTCGGCTAACGCTATATACCACACAGGGCTGCCACCTTTGCGCTGAACTGGAGGCGCAGGTGGCGGCGTTAACCCGGCAGCCCATTGCTTGGCAGCGGATAGAGGTGGCTGATGATGAAACACTGCTGGCATATTACGGCGAGCGAATTCCCGTGTTGGCGGACGACGCGGGAAACGAGCTGGAAGCTGGGTATGTGCTTGAGCGACTATGCGACTGGCTGCGGGCGCGTGGCTGGCTTGATGAATCAGCCATCAGCGATGGGACGAAGCCCGAGGCCCCAGCGCCGAAAGGCAGGCACCAGCGCGACGGGCGGCGTTATCTGGGGTGAGGCGTTAAGCATATCGGGGTGTTAGATCGTGTCCAGCAGTGAAAGCTGGCGCATGGCTTCCTGGCCTTCGGGAGAGTTGTCAGCCACTTCGAGTACCTTGCGAAACCCGCGTGAGGCCTGGATGGTGGTTTCATCTTCCAGCCACATATGGGCCTGAGCCAGGGTGTCGGCCAACTGATGCTTCAGGCCACCAAACTGAGTGCCGATCTGTCCCCAGGCGCGGCTGAATATCCAGTCACCCAGCATGTCCTGATGAATATGCACCAGCACGTAGTCATGGTCGGTTTCCCAGCGTACGATCAAAACATTCTCCTTGGCATTCTCTGTAACGCCTCCTTAAACCTGCCTGCAGCAAACGTCGTTGCGGGCGTATTGTAAAGCCCGGATAAGCAAACGCCTATGAAAGTTGTTATCGACGCCAATATCCCAGCCGCCGACGCTTGCTTTGGGGCCTTCGGCTCGCTTGCGCGCGTGCCCGGTCGCGAGATCAGCGCTGCCGACGTGGCTGATGCCGATGCGTTGATTGTCCGCTCGGTGACTCAGGTGAATCAGGCTCTACTTGCCAATAGCCGCGTCGGGTTTGTCGGCACTTGTACCATCGGCACCGACCACATCGATCAGGCCTTTCTGAACGAGCAGGGTATCGGCTTTGCCAGCGCGCCTGGCTGCAACGCCGAGGCGGTTGTCGATTATGTCCTCAGCAGCTTGCTGACGATTGCCGAGCGTGAGGGCTGGGCACTGAGTGAGCGCAGCGTTGGTGTAGTGGGCGTGGGTAATGTGGGCAGCCGACTGCTCGCACGGTTGAAAGCATTGGGAATATCGGTGCTGGCCTGCGATCCACCCAGGGCCGAGGTGGAAGGTGCCCATGGCTTTTCTGATATCGACGAACTCATCGCCCGCTGTGATGTGCTCTGTCTGCATACGCCGCTGGTGGCGTCCGGCCCTCATTCCACCCATCATCTGCTCAACGCACAGCGAATCAATGAGCTGGCACCGGGCAGCGTGCTGTTGAACGCCGGGCGGGGCGATTGTGTGGATGGTCTGGCGTTACGCAGCCGGCTGGCGGGCCAGGGCGATATCATCGCCGTGCTCGATGTATGGGAGCAGGAGCCGGCCATCGACGCGAATCTGCACGATCTAGCGACCCTGGCTACGCCCCATATTGCGGGCCACAGCCTGGACGGCAAGCTGCGCGGTAGTTGGATGATCCACCAGGCGTTGGCGGCCCATCTGGGTCAGTCGAGCTCGTTGGGGTTTGACGAACTCTGCCCGCCGCCAGCGCTTGAGAGTCTGACGCTCGAGCAGGCGCTGCCGGTGGAGGATGCGCTCAGGCTGTGCGTTCGGGCGGTATATGATACGCGCCGCGATCACGACACCCTTCAGCGCCAAGTGCGCCAGTTAGGGGTGGTAAAAGGCTTTGACCATTGCCGCACCCACTACCCGCTGCGCCGCGAGCTTGCCACGCTCGAAGTGCGGCTGAACGGCGCTGCCAACGAGTTGTTTGAGCCACTCGGCGCTGCGGGGTTCTGGGTAAGCGTGGCATAAAAAACATCACCATAGATGCTGTCTGTCAACGCAAAGAGGCCCGCTCAAAGCGGGCCTCTCAGGTGTCCTACCTTGACTGTTTACTGACGATAAGCGGCTTCTTTAAGCGCGCGAATACGATCATCCAGCGGCGGGTGGCTGGCAAACAGTTTCTCGACCAGCGAACGTGTCTGGCCTTTAGTGATGGCCATGGCACGCAGGGTATCGGGCATCTGGTCGGGCATTTCGGTTTCGCCTTTCAGGCGGGCCAAGGCATTGACCATGGCGCTGGTTCCTGCGAGGCGTGCGCCTGCTTCGTCGGCACGGTATTCACGAAAGCGCGAGAACCACGCTACGATGGCCGAGGCCGCGATACCGAAGATGATTTCAGCGACCATCACGACAGCGAAATAGCCCATAAAGCCCAGGCCGCCCTCACCATCGCTGCGACTTTTCAGGAAGCCGTCGATGAGATGGGCCACGACGCGGGCAAAGAACATTACAAAGGTATTCACGACCCCCTGAATCAGGGCCAGAGTGACCATGTCGCCGTTGGCAACGTGACCGATCTCATGGGCCAGCACAGCGCGGACTTCATCCGGGCGCATGCGATTTAAAAGCCCGGCGGAAACCGCTACCAGGGCGTCGTCTTTTTTCCAGCCCGTCGCAAAGGCATTGGACTGTTGTGCCGGGAAGATACCCACTTCGGGCGTCTTGATGCCAGCCTCGCGGGCCAGTTCGGCGACGGTGTCGACCAGCCACCTTTCAGTGTCGTTCGACGGGTTTTCAATAATCACCGTACCGGTACTGCGCTTGGCCATCCACTTTGAGATGAACAGCGAGATCATTGATCCCGCCATGCCGAAGATAAAGCAGAAAATCAGCAAGCCGGTGAAGTTGATGCCCTGGGCGTTGAGGTAGCTTTCCACCCCAAGCAGTCGTAATGTCAGGCTGGCGACCAACAACACCGCTATGTTGGTACCTAAAAACAGCAAAATGCGCATCATGTGGCGGATTCTCCCTAGGATATAACCGTCTTGAGTTTGGCGGCGTTGAGCAGAACGATTGCTGTCGAGCCGTACTGGTTTGATTAGATACGTGCAGTGTGCCCGGGTTTCAAGTACTCACGCCAAATATCGTATCTTTTACTGCCGATAGCGGGCGAGGAAGTTTGCAAAGCGGTCCAGGGCATCGCCCAGCTGATCAGCCCATGGCAGCGTGACAATGCGAACATGGTCAGGCTCTGGCCAGTTGAACGCTGTGCCCTGTACCAGCAGGATCTTCTCTTGCAGCAGCAGATCAAGCACCATCTGCTGGTCGTCCTTGATGTTGAACACCTTGGGATCTAGGCGTGGAAACGCATACAGCGCCCCTTTGGGTGTTACGCACGATACCCCAGGGATGGCATTGAGTTTTTCCACGGTGATATCGCGCTGGGCCAACAAACGTCCGCCGGGCAGGATGAGATCATTGATCGACTGGTAGCCGCCCAAGGCCGTTTGAATGGCGTGCTGGGCAGGCACGTTGGCGCACAGACGCATCGAGGCCAACATGGTCAGCCCCTGAATGAAATCCTGGGCGTGGAGCTTGGCCAGTGTGCCTGAAATGGTCATCCAGCCCGAGCGAAACCCGGCGCAGCGGTAGCTTTTCGACAGTCCGTTCATGGTGATGACCAGTTGATCGTCATCTGCCAACGCACCGGTGGCGGTGTGTTCGACACCGTCGTAGAGAATCTTGTCGTAGATCTCATCGGAGAACACCACCAGATTGTGCTGCTTGGCGATATCCAGCACTTCACGCACCACGGCGGGCGGGTAGACCGCGCCGGTAGGGTTGTTGGGGTTGATCAGCACAATGGCGCGGGTGCGACTGGTGATCTTGGCGCGAATATCGGCCATGTCCGGCGCCCAGTCTGCCTGCTCGTCGCACATGTAATGCACCCCATGACCCCCGGAAAGGTGCGCCGCGGCGGTCCACAGCGGGTAATCCGGGGCGGGGATCAGCAGTTCGTCGCCGTCGTTGAGGAGTGCTTGCATGGCCATGACGATCAGCTCGGAAACGCCATTACCAATGTAAATGTCCTCAATGCCGACGCCGGGAATCTGCTTGCGCTGGCATTCCTGCATGATTGCCTTGCGGGCCGAGTAGAGCCCCTTGGAGTCGCAGTAACCCTGAGCGGTGGGCAGGTTGCGCATGACGTCCTGAAGAATTTCTTCGGGTGCCTCAAAGCCAAACGGCGCAGGATTGCCGATATTGAGCTTGAGAATTCGCTGGCCTTCTTCTTCCAGCCGCTTGGCATGGTCGAGCACCGGGCCGCGAATGTCGTAGCAGACGTTACTCAGCTTGTGGGATTTTTTAAGCGTGGGGGATTCTTGAGGTTGGGGGGTGTCCATGAGCCTTGATTTCCAAAAAGTGTCCAGTGGCCGCGCGGCATTGCCGGTCGATGCCTCATTATGCGTCGGAATGGGAGGTGCTGTCTTCGTCGCTGTGCACCGGCGGCGGTGGAATATCGTCGGGGGTTTCCAGTGTCAGCCTTCCCAGCTTGCCGTCACGCAGTTCGTGCAGCAAGACTTCAGCGCCCCGGTGCAGGTCAACCGTGCCGCCGGGGCGCAGCCCGCCACGCTTGCCTGCTATTTCCTTGAGAATGGCCTGGCCGTCAAAGCCTGCGATCGCCAGAAAATCAGGCTTTTGCGGGCCGTCAGCATCGACCTCATCGGTGCTGGATGGCGCGTAGCGGGGCAACGTCTTGAGCTTGTAGCGGGCGGTCAGTGCATCCGGGTAACGTCTCGCCAGTTCCGCGCTGGTGATGATCGCCACGTCGGTGTATTCAATCGCGGTATCACGAATCGCGCCACTGGCGGCGAGACGGTAGGCGCTGGCCTGGTCTTCAATCTTGGGCCATAGCACGCCGGGGGTGTCGATGAGCGCGACCCGACCGTCGATGCGTACCTTCTGCTGGCGCTTGGTCACCGCTGGCTCGTTACCGGTTTTGGCGATCTTACGTCTTGCCATGCCATTGATCAGTGTCGACTTACCCACGTTGGGAATGCCCATCACCATGACACGTACATCGCGGTCGACACGAACGGCCCCCGCCAGCTCGTGGCAGAGCTGGGGAATTTTTTTCAGTTCTCGGGTATTGGTGGTGGTGACTGCCAGCGCGCGCGTGTCGTCCTGGGCGTCGAAAAATGCGACCCATTCGGCGGTACGCTCCGGGTCGGCCAGGTCCGCGCGGGAGAGAATCTTGAGCACCGGCTTGTGGCGGGTCAACTCGGCCAGCATGGGGTTGGCGCTGGAGTAGGGTAGCCGCGCATCGAGCACTTCGATGACCACGTCGATTTCCGGCAGCGCCTCCTGGATCTGGCGGCGGGCCTTGTTCATATGTCCGGGGAACCAGCCGAGCATGGGTCTCTCCTGCAAATTGCTAATGCGGTGCATCTTAACAGAAGGAGGTGGCGAAACGGTTGTTAACGCGTGATGCCGGTCATATATTCGCTTGTGATATAAGTATATAGTTAATGGAGCGGTATGATGCCGCTAAGTAATCGCTGAAGAGGAGCAATACATGGAACTGTCATCGAGCCTGCAGGGGCTTGCAGGTGGCATATTGATCGGTATCTCGGCGGTCTGGCTGATGGCAAGCCTGGGACGAATCGCTGGTATCAGCGGTATTGTCGGTAACTTGATCGCCCAGCGGCCTAAGGGCGATAGCGCTTGGCGGGCGGCGTTTCTCGTCGGCCTGGTCAGCGGGCCATTACTATTAATGGGGCTAGGTGCTGGATGGGGCAATGTCGTCAATCACCCCGGCGCGGTTATCGGCCAGCCGCTGGGCGGCGTGCCGCTGATGCTGGTGGCCGGCCTGCTGGTGGGGCTGGGCACCGGGCTCGGCAGTGGCTGTACCAGTGGTCATGGGGTGTGCGGTCTGGCACGACTCTCACCGCGGTCGTTGGCGGCGACGGTCACGTTTTTGGGTGCTGCCCTGGTGACCGTCTATGTCGTGCGTCACGTCCTGGGAGGTGGAGCATGAGCAGACAGGCTCTGACCCTGGTGGCAAGCTATGTAGCCGGCCTGCTGTTCAGTCTGGGACTGGCGGTATCGGGCATGACTGATCCGGCCAGGGTGGTCGGCTTCCTGGATATCGCCGGCAACTGGGATCCGACGCTCATGTTTGTACTCGGCGGGGCGGTCATTACCACCTTTATCGGCTACCGTTTCGTGCTGAAGCAGCCGGTACCTCTGCTGGCAAAGCGTTTTCAACTGCCCGATAAGCAGGGGCTGGATGCCAGACTGTTGATCGGGGCGGCGTTGTTCGGCGTGGGGTGGGGGCTTTCAGGTTACTGTCCGGGGCCCGCCATCGCGTCGCTGGGCGGTGCCACGCTACCGCTGGTGGCAATGCTGGCGACCATGGTGCTGGGCTGGGTGATCGCCAGGCGTTGACGACGCTATTGCTCAGGTGCCGGACCGCCCATCATTTCTTCCAGGCGCTCTTCATCCGGCATGCCTTCGACGCGGTCCAGACGGGTGACGCCGTCATCGGTCTGGCGCTTGAAAGCGCTGGTCGGGGTGGCGTAGAGGCCCAGACCGTCAAACAGCTGGTTGTTGTTGTATACCTGCTCTTCAATTTCACGAGGTTGGGCGCTGGCGCGGATGTGGTCGCCTTGCTTATGGCGGGCAAGGGCGTCGGCGGGATCGTCGGCAGCGAGTAGCGATGCGGCCTTGGCGGGGCTGTCGGCGTCAAGAATGCCCACCACGATATGGCGTAGTTGCACCTCGCCTGCTTCAACCCAGGGCCGTGCGGCTTCCCAGAAAGCCTGGCAGTAGGGGCAATTGGGGTCGGTAAAGGTGTAAACCACCCGTGGCGCGTCACGCTGGCCATCCTGAATCCAGTAGCTGTCTTCGAGGAGCTGCCAGGTTTGTGCTTCAAGTGGTGCCCGTACGTGCTTGTCCAGCGCTGCTTCCTCGAGCTGGTTGTCGCCCTCCTGGTCGGTCAGCGAGCCGGTAATGGCGTGCTCGCCGTCGGGGGTGAGGTAGATGGTCACCTCCTGGCCCTGACGGCTGGCGCCAAAGCCACGCATGCCGCCAGGGGCGTCAAATTCGCCGTGAATCTCCAGTCCTTGATCCGCCAGTGCCTGTACAGGGGCGGGGAGAGAGTCCGCTTGGGCTGTCGGCATCATGAGCATGCCGAGCATCGCGCTGCCGAATAGGGGCGAACGGCGTGATGCTGGCCGGGGTTGGAATAAGCGGTGCAGGGTGAACCCATCGCGCATAGCGTTCCTCAATCGTTGCAGAATCGAGGAGATAGCCTAACGCGCAGGGCCTGAATCGGCATCTTTTTCCGCTAATAAATCGATGCCAGGAATATCAAGGGCCATGAACCAGCCAGCGCACGGCATAGGGAGGCAAAGGGTCGGTGGCTTGACCAGAGGATCGGGCGTTGAGGTCTTGCCATGGGACTGACGATAACGCGTGCTGGACGTCATCACCGAGCTGATCAAATGATAGGGGCACCTCGGTGACATTGTATAGCGCCAACAGGCGGCGACCGTTGGCCAGCGGACCACGTTCGATGGCCAGCAATGATGGGTACGAAGTCAGTACGCGCTGTGCGGCATTGGGATGGAAACAGGGCTCCCGGCGTCGGCAGTCCAGCAATCGACTCAGCGCATTGAAAACGTCATGGGTGGGTGTGGCGGTGCTGTCGAGGAGTAAATCGAGTTCGCGGCGCTGCCAGCGGCGGCGATTGATAGAGCGTAAGCGACCGCTGCGCTCAACGCCTTCCACGTCGTTGAGGGTGCCGGTCAGGGTATGGATATACAGGGCCGGAATGCCTTGAAGGCTGAGCATGATCGCCTGGCTGCACAAGAAACGTGCAATTTGCCACGGATCGGGGCCTTTGCGCGTGCCTTGCATGGCTTCAAACCAGGTGATGTTGATTTCATAGGGGGTATCGCTGCCATCGGGGTTGCTGCGCATGCTGACAAAGCCGCCAAATCGGTGCATCAGTTCGAGCAGCGCATCGCGTTCGTGATCGGGTAACAGGCCTTCCAGTGGGCGTACGCCAATGCCATCGTGGCTGGCGGTAAAATTGAGATAGGTGCAGTGGTCGGGTAGCGGTGGCAGGCTGGCCAGCCAGCCTTGCAGGGTATGCGTTTCGCCCCGTGTCAGGGTGTGCAACAGCAGCGGCGGCAAGGTGAATTGGTAGATCATGTGGGCTTCGTCGGGCGGGCCGTCGGCGAGGCGGTCAAGACCGAAGTAACTGATGTTTTCGTGGTGCGGTACGTTGGTTTCGGTGATCAGCAGCGTGCCGGGGGCAAGGTGGTCCACAATGGCGCGCAGCAATCGCACGACGGTGTGGGTTTCCGGCAAGTGAATGCAGTTGGTTCCCAGCCGCTTCCATAGAAAGGCGACGGCGTCCAGGCGCACGATGCGGGTGCCCTGCTCGAGGTAAAACAGCAGGATGCCGACAAATTCCAGCAGCACATCGGGGTTTTCGAAGTTCAGGTCGAGCTGGTCTTCGGAAAACGTCGCCCATAGGTAACGTGTTCCCCGGCGGGTGGATATCGGCACCAACAGCGGGCTGCTACGTGGCCGAACCACTGCAGACACATCGGTGTCGGGGTCGACTTCGATAAAATAATCGCGCCCCGGTAGGCTACCGCTAAGGTAGTCGACAAACCATAACGACTCCCGGGACACATGGTTGAGCACCAGGTCCGCCATCAGGTCGTAGTGGCGGGCAAGGGTCTGAATATGCTGCCAGTCGCCCAGGTCGGGGTTTACTTCCCGGTAGTGGATTACTGAAAAGCCGTCGTCGCTGCTCCACGGGAAAAACGGCAGTACGTGGACGCCGCTGATACGTTCACCGAGACGCGCTTGCAAAAAGTCGTCGAGCACTGCCAGCGGGGGCGCTGGGTCATCAACGATAGAGTCACCATAGGTGATCAGCCACTGGTCTTTCTCGCTCCACGATGGTGCACGCTGACCCTGCTGCTCGATGGAAAGTTGCGGCTCCGACGCTGGGCAAAAATGCGCCAGGCGTTGATTAAGGCGGCGCTGAACCTCCGTGGCGCGGGGCCCGTAAAGGTGATCCAGATAAACGTGCACAGTGTCGTCGAAGGCGGTCATAAGGGGGTCCCAGTAAACAGGCTTCCACAAACGGTGCAGCTTGTGTGCCAAAACGTTACAATAGGCGGTTAATAGCGCATTAACAGGTCGTATTTTGCTTTCTCGTGCAGCGCTTTCGCACGGGCCGACAACAGGTTGAACGCCATGCATTGCCCTTTTTGTGGTGCTAACGATACTCGCGTGACCGATTCGCGGCTGGTAGCCGACGGTGACCAGGTGCGTCGCCGTCGCCAATGTGCAAGTTGCCAGGAGCGTTTTACCACTTATGAAACCGCCGAGCTGGTCATGCCCCGTGTGGTCAAGTCAGACGGTTCGCGCGAAAGCTTCAACGAAACCAAGCTGCGTGCCGGTATGCTGCGGGCGCTCGAAAAGCGGCCGGTCAGCGCAGAAGCCATTGAGGCGTCCGTCGAGCGGATACGCCAGACGCTTCGCGCGCGGGGAGACCGGGAAATTGACGCCCGCGATATTGGTGAGTCGGTCATGCAGGCCTTGAACACCCTCGATCAGGTGGCCTACATTCGCTTTGCATCCGTGTATCGCAAGTTTCAGGATCTGGACGAATTCCGGGCTGAAATTGATCGCTTGTCCCAGGAACCTGCTGACGGCAGGCCCTCAACGTGAGCGTGGCCTTGTTCAGTACCGATGACCATCGTTACATGGCCCGCGCGCTGGCGCTAGCGGCATACGGTCTGTACACCACCGACCCCAACCCTCGTGTGGGCTGCTTACTTGTCCGCGATGGTAAGGTTGTGGGCGAGGGCTATCACCGCTACGCGGGTGAGCCGCATGCGGAGGTCAATGCATTGGTTGCGGCGGGCGAGAACGCTCGTGGCGCGACCGCCTATGTCACGTTAGAGCCGTGTTCACATATTGGCCGCACTGGCCCCTGCGCCGTGGCGTTGCAAGACGCTCGGGTGGCGCGCGTAGTGGTGGCCATGGTAGACCCCAATCCTCAGGTCAGTGGCCGGGGCATTCGCCTTTTGGAAGATGCGGGGATCGAGGTGTCAGTCGGGTTGCTGGAGGCAGACGCCCGCGCGCTCAATCCTGGCTTTATCGCCCGTATGGCGAGCAAACGTCCCTTTGTGCGCATGAAGATGGCGATGAGCCTCGATGGTCGCACCGCCATGGGGTCGGGTGAATCCCAGTGGATTACTGGCCCTGAGGCGCGCGCGCAGGTTCAACGATTACGTGCCCGTTCAAGTGCGATATTGAGTGGTGTGGAGACCGTCATCATGGATGATTCACGCCTGACGGTTCGTGCCGAGCAACTCGGCTTGGATGATGCCGCTGACATCGCCAGGCGCCAGCCGCTGAGGGTAATTGTCGATAGCCAACTGCGATTGCCGTTGGCAGCCGCCTGTTTGCGAGCGCCCGGGCGTACGCTGATTGTTACCACGTCCAGGGATACTGAGAAGCGCGGGCGACTGATAGACGCTGGGGCTGAGGTGCAGGTGTTAGCCGCCGATGCCCAGGGTCGTGTTGATCTGTCGGCTCTGCTTGAGTGGCTGGCGGCAAACGAAGAGGTTAATGAGCTGCTGGTTGAAACCGGCGCCACGCTCGCCGGCGCCATGCTAAACGCGGGGTTGATCGATGAAATGCAGCTATTTGTCGCGCCGACGCTGTTGGGCGGAGACGCCAGGCCGCTGTTTGCACTCCCGGGGCTTGTCCAGATGGCCGACCAGCAGCTCCTCACTATTCACGATATGCGGGCCGTTGGCCAGGATTGGCGAATTATCGCCTCGCCAGTGGTGACTGGCACGAGCGACGATACCAAGGTACCCTGACGCGCGAAATCGCACCCTTGCGACAACTTTACTGGAGATTCCATGGCGCACGCTTCCTCTGGGACACTAGCCCCCATTGCTGAACTGGTCGATGATATTCGCCAGGGCAAAATGGTGATTCTCATGGACGACGAGGATCGCGAAAATGAAGGCGATATCATCATGGCCGCTGAAAAAGTCCAGGCGGAGCATATCAACTTCATGGCACGCTTTGCCCGCGGCCTGATCTGTTTGCCGATGACACGGGCGCGCTGCGAACAGCTGAATCTGCCGCTGATGGTACGCGACAACGGCTCCGGGTTTGGCACCAAGTTCACCCTGTCGATCGAAGCGACCGAAGGCGTGACCACGGGGATCTCCGCCGCCGACCGGGCGCGGACCGTCCAGGCCGCCGTTGCCCCGCATGCCAAACCCACCGATATCGTCCAGCCGGGACACATCTTCCCGCTGATGGCCGAGCCCGGTGGCGTTCTGCGTCGTGCCGGTCATACCGAGGCCGCCTGTGACCTGGCAGCCCTGGCAGGTTGTGACCCGAGCGGCGTGATTTGTGAGGTCATGAACGATGACGGCAGCATGGCGCGCCGTCCTGAGCTTGAAGCTTTCGCTGAAGAGCACGGCATCAAGATGGGCACCATTGCCGATTTGATTCACTACCGCATCGTCAATGAGCAGACGGTGGATCATCTCGAAGCCTCGCCGATTACTACCACCCAGGGCGAGATGACGCTGCATGTGTTTCGCGACCGCATTCAGGGCGCGCATCACTTAGCCCTGGTCAAGGGCCAGCCAGCGCCTGAGCAGCCCACGACGGTGCGGGTCCATCTGGCCGACACCTTGCGTGATGTGCTGGGGTTGACCAAAGACGAGCAATGTCGATGGGATGCCCAACGAGCGCTTGTCGAAATATCCGAGGCTCCTGCGGGCGTGTTGGTGCTGATCGATGACGGGCGCCCGCATCAAGACCTCAAAGACCAGTTGGATGTCTTTTTAGAGCGCGTGCGCCAACCGCGCACCAGCGATTCTGACGGCGCGGGAAATTACTTAACTATCGGTACCGGCTCGCAAATACTTCGCCATCTTGGCGTGGGTAAAATGCGTTTGCTCAGTTCGCCCTGGAAATTCTCGGCACTTTCCGGCTTTGACCTGGAAGTCGTCGAGCGGCTGGGGCCGAACGATACGTCCGATGAGTCCACCGCTTAGCCGTTATACACTTTAGCAGGAATAAATTGATGCAATCCCTTTCTCAAGTTGAAGGTACCTTTGTCGACGTCGATGGCCGTTACGTCATCGTGGTTGGCCGGTTCAATCACCATGTCGTAGACAGTCTGGTGGAGGGCGCCGTCGATAGCCTGGTTCGTCATGGCGTTGATATGGAGCACATCGACATTGTGCACGTCCCCGGTGCCTGGGAGCTGCCGCTGGCCGTCAAGCGTGTCCTCAAGGTGGTGAAGCCTGACGCGGTCATCGCCCTGGGGGCGGTGATCCGCGGTGGAACGCCGCATTTTGAATATGTGGCGGGTGGCTGCAATACCGCCCTCAACCAACTACAGCTCGAGTTCGATACGCCCATCGCCAACGGCGTGCTGACCGTCGAGTCGATCGAGCAGGCCATTGAGCGTGCCGGCACCAAAGCGGGTAACAAGGGTACTGAAGCGGCCATGGCGGCCATGGAAATGGTTTCGTTGCTGCGCGCTATTGCGTCGGGTGATACTCATGAGTGAACGTCGTGAGCGCAAGCCTTCGGCTGCCCAGCAGGGCCGGCAAGCGGCGCGTGAGCTGGCGGTGCAAGGGCTCTATCAGTGGCACATGACGGGTAAGCCGATCAACACCATTGAGGCCGAATTCCGCAGCCATCTACCTGATGCCGACATGGAAGATCATGAGAATTGGGCCAAGGTGATGGAGATTGCTGACAAGGCGCTGTTTCATGAGCTGCTGATCAATACGTCGCGTTTCAGTGCGGAGCTGGACCGGGATATAGCACCGTTGCTTGACCGTCGTCTGGAAGACCTGGATGCCGTCGAGCTGGCCATTCTTCGCCTTGGAGCCTACGAGCTGTCGCGGCGTATGGAAGTGCCTTATCGTGTGGTCATTAACGAAGGCGTTGAGCTGGCCAAGTCGTTTGGTGCCACTGACGGCCATAAATACGTGAACGGCATTCTCGACAAGTTAGCCATTCGCTTGCGGAGTGCCGAAGTCAGTGCGCGTCGCCGCTAACCGGCCCCATGGACCGGGTGACTGCGCGTTCTTGCTGACGTTGCGTTCAAGGGGCCTTTGTGCTTGCCGAATTTGATCTGATTCGACGTTATTTTACGTCGCCGTGTCGCGATGCGAGCTCTCGGAGCGTGGCGCTGGGGGTCGGTGATGATGCTGCCGTACTGACGCCACAGCCGGGCCGCCAGCTAGTGGTGAGTGTGGATACCTCGGTGGTAGATGTTCACTTCCCCGGCGAAGCACCCGCTGAAGCCATTGGACACCGTGCGCTGGCTGTGGCGCTGAGTGACCTGGCCGCCATGGGGGCGACGTCACGTTGGTGCGTGATGGCGCTGACCATTGATCAGGCGCAATTTGCCGATGATAACGCTGCTGATGCCTGGCTCTCGGGCTATGCGCGGGGGTTTGCCGCACTGGCTGACCGGCACGCAACAACGCTGGTGGGTGGCGACATCACGTCCGGCCTGCTTTCCATCGCCGTGACTGTCATGGGTGACGTGCCCAATGCCACAGCGCTGACACGAAGCGGCGCCCGGCCTGGCGACGTGATTGCCGTTACCGGCGCGCTGGGCGGGGGAGCCGGCGGTTTGGCGCTGTGGCGAGAGGGTGAACGCGATAAGGCTCACCCGCTGCTTGAGCGCTATTTATGGCCGACGCCGCGCTTGGCGGCAGGCGAAGCGTTGCGCGAGTGGGCGACCGCGGCGATTGATATTTCAGACGGACTGTTAGCTGATCTGGGCCATCTGCGCGAGGCATCTGGCGTAGGGGCAACGTTATCGCTGGACGCATTGCCGCTGGCTGAAGGCCTGGAACATGCCTTGGGGCCAGAAGCGGCTCGACAGGCCGCATTGACCGGCGGCGACGACTATGAACTACTGGTGACGTTGCCCTCGACTCACGTCGAACAAGCGCGCCAGCAGCTTGCTGCGTCAGGCGTTCCACTCCACGTGATTGGTGAGTGCAGCGACATCTTGGGCGTGCATGGACTTCCCGTTCAGCGCTATCACGGCTGGCAGCATTTCAAGGGAGAGACGCCATGAATCATGCCCCTGCAAGCGTTTGGCGTCGGCCCACGCATTTTTTTGCCTTTGGGCTTGGCAGTGGTGCCGTGCCTTTTGCGCCGGGTACGTTTGGCACGCTGGCGGCGATTCCTTTTTATTGGTTAATGGCCGATCTGTCGCTAGGCTGGTACTTAAGTATTGTTTTTGTCGCCTTTGTGATCGGCGTATGGCTGTGCGATAGAACGTCCCACGATTTAGGGGTGCATGATCATTCCGGGATCGTTTGGGATGAATTTGTCGGCTACTGGATTACCATGGCGGCGGTGCCGTTTTCATGGGAATCTGCACTGTGGGGCTTTTTGGTGTTCCGCATTTTCGATGTGTTCAAACCCTGGCCTATCCGCTGGGCGGACCGGAGGGTGGCCGGCGGGTTTGGCATCATGATCGATGATGTGATGGCAGGGATCTACGCCTGGAGCATAATGCATCTGTGGTTTTGGCTGCATTGACCGTTTAATAACGCTGCCCGTTGGCGCGTTTGGCTCAAGGGAGATGCCATGCGCAAGGAACGTTTGATTGTCCCCGTTCTGGCGGTAATAGCCGTGCTATGGGTAGCGGCACAGCTGCTTTCAAGCGTGTTGTTCGAGCGCAGCCTGCGTCAGGCGCTGGATGACCTGGCCGCCCGCGGTGAGTGGCGGGTGACGCGTACTGAAAGCGATCAGGGATGGTTAACCTCACAAGGCCGATTGGTTCTTTCGCCTTTGCTCGGGCGGCCCTGGCGACTGGAGCTTAGCTACACGGCCCGTCACGGTCTTTTAAGCACCGACGTGGAAGGCACGCTTTTGCCCCGCCTCGATACCGTCCTTCAGCAAGCGTTGGGGGAGGTATCTGCGCCTTCCGTACCGCGTTGGCAAGGCACTTACCACACATTGAGCGGTCACAGCGAACTGCGTCTGGCGCTTGCTCCCTTCGTTATTCAGCAAAACGGCAGGGAATTAGCCGTGCGCGGTGGTCGGCTGCGCCTGGAGGGCGTTTACGGCGATTGGCGGCTACGGGCGCTGATGGATCAACTGACCATTACCGATGGGCCGGCCGAGCTGCGTGTCGGGCCCTCGACGTTGGAGAGCCGCTACACCTACACCGAAGACGCCTACCACTTTACCCAGTACGATTCTCTACATATCGAGAATGTGGCGCTGTCCTACCCTGCTTTTGATGTGCAAATAGCCCCGCTTGATGTCAGTAGCCGGATGATGCTCGACGAGCAGGAGTTGCGCGTGAAAGGAGAACTGCATATTGGCGAGGTCAGGGTGCCTTCCGAAGCGCCGGACACGCCGTTACTGCAAAACGGCCATATGGAAATGGAGCTTTCCCGGATCAATGCCGATGCGGTGCGCGATACCATACGTCAACTGCGCCAGGAAGCCGCATGGGGCGATGCCCGCTTACCCTTGGCGGAGGGAACCCTGACTCGCCTCCAGCCCGACTTGCGTCAGCTGTTAAGCGATTCACCGCGGTTGGATGTCTCGACCATCGCTGTCGACAGTCCGCTGCTGGGGATTCGATTGGATGCCGATGGCGCGCTGTTCTTTGACAACCGCCAGCTGGACAAGTTGGACATCACCAAGCTGGATGAGCCTGAAGAGCAGGCGCGTTGGCGTGAGCGTATCGACGGGGACTTTACCTGGCACGATGCCCCGACCGTCGCGGCCCTCTGGTTGGGGCTGCCGTTGGGTACTCAGGAACTGGCGTTCGACGTGGTGCGTGGCCAGTGGCGCGTCAATGGTCGTCCAATGCCCAATCTATGGCCCTGAGCGTCAACGGTTGAAGTTTGTCTGATGTGCCCGCATTTCCATCACAAAGCCGAGCGGCAATCGCCACCGGCAGGTGTTGATTGGAGGGTTCATGAGCGACCAGGAATTTGACCGAGACGACCACTTTAACGTGCAGGACGACAACGATCCGACCTCGCAGGGTGAGGACGACCAATTCCGATCAGACGGTGAGCGTGTCAACTCAATGGTGCCCGCCAGTGACATGCTTCCCGAACGTATCTATCTGCTACCGATCCATAATCGGCCCTTCTTTCCCGCCCAGGTGCAACCGCTGGTCATCAATCGTGAACGCTGGGAAGAGACCATGCGCCGGGTGGGTAATACCCCGCACCAGACTGTAGGGGTTGCTTATGTGGGTGAGCAGGGTATCGACTCCCTGGATAGTGAAGGCTTTCCGACCATTGGCACGGCGGTCAAAGTTCACAAGATGAAGGGTGAGGATCAGCAGATCCAGTTTATCGCCCGGGGTGTGCAGCGCTTCAAGATTCAGCGTTGGCTATCCAGCACGCCGCCTTACCTGGTTGAAGTGAGTTACCCCAAAGAGCCGGTGGATGCAGAAAACGAAGAAACCCGCGCTTATGCGATGGCGATTATTAATGGGATCAAGGAATTGCTGCCCATTAATCCGCTGTACGGCGAAGAGCTCAAGCACTACCTGAACCGTTTCAGCCCGCACGAACCCGGTCCGCTGACCGACTTTGCCGCGGCGATTACCTCTGCCAAGGGTCCGGAGCTTCAGGATGTGCTGTCGACGCTGGATGTTGCTGAGCGCATGCAGAAGGTACTGCCACTGCTGCGCAAGGAGATTGACGTTGCACAGCTGCAAAGCGAAATCAGCGAGCAGGTCAACGCGCAGATGCAGGAGCGTCAGCGTGAGTTTTTCCTCCGCGAGCAGCTCAAGGTGATCCAGCGCGAATTGGGTATTTCCAAGGACGACCGTGAAAACGATGTCGATACCTTCCGCGCCCGCCTGGAATCGCTGGTGGTGCCCGAGCGGGTCCAGTCGCGGATCGACGATGAACTGGACAAGCTCAGCGTACTGGAAACCGGTTCGCCTGAGTACGGCACGACACGCAATTATCTTGACTGGCTGACGTCGCTGCCATGGGGCGTGACCAGTCCTGACCAGTTGGATCTGAATCATGCCAGACAAGTCCTGGACCGTGATCACGACGGCTTGAAAGACGTCAAGGAACGGATTGTCGAATTCCTCGCCGAAGGGTCCTTCAAGGGCGATGTTGGCGGCTCGATTCTGCTGCTGGTAGGCCCGCCTGGCGTGGGTAAAACCTCTGTTGGGCGTTCGATTGCCGAAGCGCTGGGTCGTCAGTTCTATCGCTTTTCCGTCGGCGGCATGCGCGATGAGGCCGAGATCAAGGGACACCGCCGTACCTACGTGGGCGCGATGCCCGGCAAGCTGGTTCAGTCGTTCAAGGAAGTCGAAGTCGAGAATCCGGTGATCATGCTGGATGAAATCGACAAGCTGGGCCAGTCTTTCCAAGGGGATCCGGCATCTGCGTTGCTCGAGGTACTCGACCCGGAGCAGAACGTCGATTTCCTCGACCACTATCTGGATGTCCGTATGGATCTCTCCAAGGTGCTGTTCGTGTGTACGGCCAATACCCTGGATTCCATACCGAGTGCGCTGCTGGATCGCATGGAGCAAATTCGTCTGTCGGGCTACATTGCCGAGGAAAAGCTGGCGATAGCCAAGCATCACCTCTGGCCCAAGCTGCTCAAGCGCGACAACCTGCCCAAAAAGCGTATTCAGCTCAGTGACGCCGCTCTAAAGCAGGTGATTGAGGGCTACGCCCGGGAAGCGGGGGTGCGTCAGCTGGAGAAACAGCTGCACCGCATCGTGCGCAAGGCAGCCGTCAAGCTGCTGGAAGACGACGTTGAGACCGTCAAGGTGTCGGTGAAGAACCTCGAGGAATTCCTGGGCGCGCCCATCTTCCGCAAGGAAAAAGTCCTCAAAGGTGAGGGCGTGGTTACCGGTCTTGCCTGGACGGCAATGGGTGGTGCCACTTTGCCCATCGAAGCGGGCAAGGTTCATTCTCTGGATCGTGGCTTCAAGCTTACCGGCAAACTTGGCGATGTGATGCAGGAGTCTGCCAATATTGCCTACAGCTATACGCTTGGCCATCTGCAGGAATACGGCGCCGATAGCGACTTTTTCGACTCTGCCTTTGTACACTTGCACGTGCCGGAAGGTGCCACGCCCAAAGATGGTCCCTCGGCGGGGGTCAGCATGACCACGGCGCTGCTGTCACTGGCCAGGCATCAGGCTATTGACCGTCCTCTGGCCATGACGGGTGAGCTGACGCTCACCGGCCAGGTACTGCCTGTGGGCGGGATTCGCGAAAAAGTGATTGCGGCGCGCCGCAGTGACATCTTTGAAGTCATCCTGCCGGAGGCAAACCGGCGTGATTATGAAGAGCTGCCCGATTACCTTAGAGAAGGCATGACAGTGCACTTTGCCAATCGCTATCGTGATGTGGCCAAGGTTGTATTCAAATAGCTCATTAAGCGAATTAGTCATTGACTTGCTTAATTGATGACACTGCTAACGATTATCATCGTTAAATTAGCCTTTCTGGCCATTAACGTTTAGTCCTGTATAACCTTTAAACGCTATCCTCTCGGATAGCGTTTTTTCTTTGTAGGTCACTATTTAGTTTTTACGCTCAAGGTCGATATACATAAAAGCTTCTTAGAAAAAATACATTCTTCACAGGGATCACTATGCGCAACAACCAACCCGTCACGCAGCAAGAATACCCATTAACTGAAGAGACCGTGCTGATATCGCGCTCGGACTTGAAAGGCAACGTGACCTATGCGAACCCGACGTTTGTTGAAGTAAGTGGTTACTCCCGCGATGAGTTGATTGGCGCGCCGCATAATTTAATTCGACACCCGGATATGCCCGAAGCGGCCTTTGCGAATTTATGGAAAACCCTGCAGGCAGGCACTACCTGGCAGGGCCTGGTCAAGAACCGCCGTAAAAACGGTGATCATTACTGGGTGCATGCCACGCTTGCTCCACTGCGTGACGGTGACCGTATCGTGGGGTATACATCGGTACGCCGAAAGGCGAGTCCCAAGGCCGTTGCCAAGGCGGAAAAGGTCTACGCCGAGATGCGTGAGAAAGGCAAATCCAGGCACTACACCCTGGTACGCGGTGAGCTTCGACGCAAGGGGGTTATCGGCATCGTCTCGCGCTTCAAGCTCACCAGCCTGCGCGCAAAGCTGATCGGCATGGTGCTGGCGTCCGTGGCGCTGATAGGGATTGCTGGTGGACTGGGTATTTACGGATTGATGGTCTCCGGAGATCGCCTGGATACCCTGAGCCGCTCGGGACTGGATGACGTCGCTAGCCTGCAGGGAATCGAACAGGCCGCCGGGCAGGTAGTGGATGAGCTGGATCCCGCCGTGCTCAATCCGCGCGCCGTGGACGCCGATGAACTGGCCGCGTCGGTCGGCACAAAACGGGAAAGGATCGAGGCGCGCTGGGACGAATACCGCGCCGATGAAGATCCCGACAGCCAGGCACTGCAGTCCTTTGGCTCAGCGCTCGGCAACTGGAGCGACGGGGTCGATCAGGCGGTGACCGCCCTGGTCGAGAAGGAGAGCTACGACGCCTTTGTCGCCTTCAACGATATCGTCAAGCCCGGCACGCAAACGTTGCAAGCCGAGGTCAGCCAACTGGTTGAAAGCGAACGAACCTTTGCTGCCGAGATGCTGGCGGAGGCCGACCAGGGCCGCCAGCAGATGATGATTGCCCAGCTGGTGCTGATGGGGCTGGGCGCGGCGGTCATGATCGGCTTGAGCGTGCTGATTCTGAAATCGGTGCTGCGTAGCTTGGCCGGCGCGCGCTACGTGACCTTCCAGATTGCCGCGGGCAACCTGGCGGCCCGAGAGCGTCGCCAAACCGGTGATGAGCTAGGTGAGCTTCTGTACTCGCTCGACACGATGCGTTTTAGCCTGTCAGGTATTGTGGGTGACGTTGAAAACCGTGTCTCGGTGGTTACCCCAGCCATTCAGCAGATTGCCGCCGAAAATGAGGAACTGGCGTCGCGTACTGAGCAGCAGGCATCGTCGCTGCAGGAAACGGCCTCGAGCATGGAAGAAATGACTTCGACCGTGCAGCAGAATACCGACAATGCCCGCAAGGCGAGCGAATTGGCCGTACAGAACTCGCACAGCACCCAGCAAACCAGCGAGCAGATGCAGCAGCTGGTTGAGCGTATGCAGCGGATTGCTCAAAGTGCTGAAAAAATGACCGAAATGATCAGCGTGATTGACGGCATCGCCTTCCAGACCAATATTCTTGCCTTGAATGCCTCTGTGGAAGCCGCCAGGGCTGGCGAGCATGGTCGAGGGTTTGCGGTGGTGGCCAGTGAGGTACGTAACCTTGCCGGGCGAAGCGCTGAAGCCGCCCAGGAAATTCGTCGCATGATCGACAGCACCACTCAGGAAGTCACCGGCGGGAGAAGCGCCGTGGAGGAGGCCGAGAAAGCGATCGACGCCGTTATGCGCCAGGTCAACCAGGTAAGCGAGCTGATGGAGTCAATCAGCACGGCATCCAGTGAGCAGAGTAGCGGAATTGGGGAAATCAATTCGGCGATTGCTGAAATGGATAACGTCACCCAGCAAAACGCCACCAAGGTGCAGTCGATTGCCGCGTCGGCGGATAACCTGTCCCTGGAAGCTTTCGAGTTGGCTAACGTGGTGGACGCATTCCGCCTGGAAGGGGCTCAGGAAGAGAGCATCAAAATAGCTCGCGCACATCTGGAAAGAATGAATCAAGCCACTCAGAAAACCGCCAAGGCATTACCCAGCCATTCTTCATCGACGAAAGCGCGCGAGGTGGCGACTGAAACTGCTGATCAATGGGATGAGTTCTAACGCTAGGGTGCGCGCAGATCATTGCGCCCGCCACATGGTGGGCGCAATGGGTAACATCTATTCGTCGGGATGAAACTCAAGGGCTACCGAGTTGATACAGTAGCGCAAGCCGGTACTCTCGGGGGGGCCATCGGGGAATACGTGGCCAAGATGCGCATCGCAGTGGGAACACACCACTTCGGTGCGCACCATGCCATGTGTAGTGTCCTGATGCTCTTCGACGCAGCGGGTGCCAAGCGGACGGTCAAAGCTTGGCCAGCCGCAGCCTGCATCAAACTTGTGTTCGTTCTCGAATAGAGGGGCATGGCAGCAAACGCAATGGTAGATACCTTGCACCTCTCTGACTTGGTAGTCCCCGGTAAACGGCCGCTCAGTGCCTTTTTCACGAGTGACGCGATACTGCTCCGGCGTGAGTTTTTCTTGCCATTGATCCGGGGATTTTTCGATTTTTGCCATGGGGGTCTCCTCTCCCGCTTCCTGACTCAGGATAGCGTATCACTATCGTAAAGGACTTTATCGCCAAGGGCACTATCGTCAATGACAGTGCCTGGCCTGCTTGAGTTCAGGATGCGCAATATCGGCAAAAATCGCCAGCCAAGCCATCAAACGCTGGCCGCGCCACCGTTACTACGCGGGTCGTGAGCGCTTTCAATCAGCCCGTCAGGGTGATGAACGATACCTCCCGCATGTCCCATGGTGTCGCTGAACGGCTCATCGAGCACTTCGACATCATGCCCAGCCGCCTTGAGCGCTGCCACCAGTTTGGCGTCAAAGCGATCCTCGAGTTTTAAGTTCATGCTCGATTCGCCCCAAGTACGGCCCAGGAGCCAACGTGGTGCGGTAACCGCCTGCTGCAACGGTATGTGGTGAAACGCGTAGCGCGAGAAGACCGCGGCTTGCGATTGCGGCTGACCCTCACCGCCCATGGTGCCGTAGACCATGGTACGGCCATCGTTAAACCGGGCCATCGCTGGGTTAAGCGTATGGAAAGGCTTGCGCCCAGGGGCCAGTCCACGAAGCGATTCCGGGTCAAGCGAGAAGCTGATACCGCGGTTCTGCCATAGCACGCCGCTTTCCGGCAGGACAACGCCGCTGCCAAACTCCCAGTAGATGCTTTGTATGAAGCTGACTGCTCGACCCTCGCTATCTACCGCGCCCATCCAGACGGTATCGCCTGGCGCTGGATCGTGGGGCCAGGGCAGTGCTTTGGATGAGTCGATCTGGGCAGCCTCAGCGGCAATGCGTTCGTCGCTGAGTAACCCTTGAAGCGAGGTGGGGACCCGCGCCGGGTCCGTGACGTATTGGTCACGCAGCATGAAGGCGCGCTTGGTGGCTTCAATGAGGCCGTGCAAGTGACCAAAGCCATTGGGTTCGGTGGCTTTGATGCGCTCGTAAATGGCGAGGATCATCAGCGACGCCACCCCCTGGGTAGGGGCAGGGAGGTTATACAAGGTGGCGTCGGTGAGGCCTACTTCCAGGGGTGTCACGCGCTGGGCGCGATACTCGTGGAAGTCCTGCAAACGCAGCGGGCTACCCAGCATCTCCAAATCCCGGGCCATGCTTTCGGCCAACTTACCGCGATAAAAATCATCCAGACCGGCCGTGGCCAGTCGTTCCAGCGTCGCGGCCAAACGCGGCTGGCGAAGCCGGTCGCCTTCTCTGGGCGCTTGACCATCGACCAGAAGTGCCTCGCTGAACCCAGGGCTTTGTGATAAGCGCTCCAGGTGCTTGGCAGTCAGCGTTTCCTGGCTCTTGGAAACCGCGACGCCTTTTTGTGCATGACCAATGGCATCGGCCAGCAGCGTTGTCAGCGGTAGAGGTTTTCCCCAGTCGGCGGCAACCGCTAGCGCCTCCTGCCAGCCGCTTACCGTGCCTCCCATGGTGAGGGCTGCTTTAGGACCGCGTTCGGGAATCTGCGTGTCACCGGCATAGAAATCCGCATTGGCCAACCCCGCAGCTGGGCCGCAGGCATCAATGGCCACCGGTGCCTTGCCAGGCTCATGGATTAACCAGAAGCCATCACCGCCAAGAGCATTCATGTGCGGATAGACCACGGCGATGGTGGCCGCGGCCGCGACCATGGCTTCCACGGCGTTGCCCCCCTGCTTGAGTACGTCTCGACCGGCACTGGCGGCGAGGTGGTGCGGAGCGACACAGCTGCCGCTGAAGCTACGTTGCGTATGGAGCATAAGCTGTCCTTTTATTATTGAGCCTGAGGTTTACCAGCCAATGGCGGCAGGCAGCCACGTGGCAATACCCGGAAATAGTATCACCATGGCAATGGCGAGAAACTGTAAAGCGATAAACGGTAGCACGCCGAGATAGATATCCAGCGTGGTGACGCCTTTGGGGGCGACGCCTTTGAGGAAAAACAGTGACCAGCCGAAGGGCGGCGTTAAAAACGAGGTTTGCAGCACCAGCCCCACCAGAATGCCCAGCCACACCATGTCAACGCCCATCTGGATAAAAAAGGGCAAGAACAACGGCAGGGCGATATAGCTGATTTCGATCCACTCGAGAAAGAAACCGAGCACAAACATCAGCAGTAGCATGAAGAGCAGTGCACCTATCTCACCGCCGGGTACCCACTCGAACATACGCGCTACCAGGTGCTCGCCGCCAAGACCACGAAACGCCAGGCCGAATACCTGCGCGCTGATCAGGATAAAGAACACCATGGATGAGATGATCAGCGTTGCCTTCGCGACCTCTGTCAGTAGGTCAAGGCTAAGCCGCCCGGAGCTGGCAACAAATACCAGGGCGCCCAGGGCGCCCATGGCGGCGGCTTCAGTGGGCGCGGCAATGCCGCCGATGATCGAGCCAAGCACGGCAACGACCAAGCCTACCGGCGGGCCTACCACCAGTATGACCTTGCGTAACAATTGCGCCTTGCCCATTTGGGCACGCTCTTCGGCAGGGATCGGTGGCATTAGATGGGGTTTCCAGGCGGCGAGCGCAAGAATGGCAATGATGTACACCGCTGCCAGGGTCAATCCAGGCATCATGGCGGCAGCGAACATAGTGCCCACCGACTCACCCAGGATCTCTGCCAGTAGAATGAGCACAAGGCTTGGAGGGATAATCTGCCCCAGCGTGCCAGAGGCGCATATCATCCCGCTGGCAAGTGCCTTGGGGTAGCCGCGACGCAGCAGTGTCGGCAAGGTGAGCAGGCCGAGCGTCACGATGGTGGCGCCGACGATGCCCGTGGCCGCACCAAGCAGGACACCGACAAAAATAATCGCCACACCCATTCCGCCCGATACATTACCGAACAAGTGACCGACTACATCGATCAGTTCGGCGGCAAGTTTCGACTTTTCGAGCATCACACCCATGAAAACGAACAGCGGGATAGCCATGAAGGTGTAGTTGGTTACCACGCCGTAGATACGCGACGGAAGCAGGTTGAAAAGCATCGGACCAAAGCCGATAAAACCAAAGACAAAGGCGGTCGTTGCAATGCTGATCGCCACCGGAATGCCGATCAGTAGCATGACGAAAAAAGCCCCGATCATGCCGATCGCCAGCCATTCATTTAAAGACATCGGTTAGTCACCTTGTGCGGGGAGTGCGAACGCATTGCGCAGTGCATGGGCCAGTCCCTGCAGCGCAAGCAGGGTGAAGCCAAAGGGAAGAAAGGCCTTTAAAACCCAGCGGTAGGGCAGGCCACCAGGATTGGGTGACCCCTCGCCGCGGCCAAACGATTGCGCGACCCAGGGAAGCGTCAGCCAGGCGATATACAAGCCCATAACCAGCAGCGTGAGTCCGCCGAACACCTCGATAGTACGTTTTACGAGCACCGGGAAGTGCTCGTAAAAAACGTCTACCCGAACCTGTTCGTCGTTAAGTAGCAAATACGCCATGCCGAACAGGGCAATGGGCGATATCAAGTGCCACTGCAGCTCTTGCAGCCATAGGGCTCCGAAGTCGAACAGGTAACGCAGTATTACATCACCGGAGACCAGTGCTACCAGCAACACACAGGTCCAGGCGGCGATCCGGCCAAATAGCCGGACCAGCACCTCTATGCTATTAACTACCTTTTCTACCGCTCGCATATCACACTCCGATGATATCGCTTAGCCAAGCGCGTTCACTGGCACCTGCCCAGCGGTCATGTTGAGCCTTGAAGGCCATGTAGCTGTCGTGGATTTTGCGTACCGCCGGATCGGCGTTGGCTTCGGTTTGCAGCGTATCCAGCGTGGCTTCGCGCAGTGCATTGACGATTGATTCTGGCAGTTGATTGGCGATGACCCCGTGATTATCGACCAGGTCGGTCATGGCTTCACCGTTCACGGCTTCCGACCAAGTCAGGCTTTCCAGGCAGGCGGCCATGCACGCCGAGCGAACAATCATCTGCAGATCTGCTGGCAGACTGTCCCAGTGGGATTTGGAAATCAGTAGCTCACCGGTGGTGGAGGGTTCGTGCCAGCCGGTGGTGTAATAGTATTTCGCAGCGTCTTGAAGTCCCATACGGCGGTCCTGGAAAGGGCCGACGAATTCGGCGGCGTCAATCACGCCGCGTTCCAGCGCCGGGAAAATCTCACCACCGGGTAATACGCGGGCATCGACACCGAGGGAAGAGTAGACCTTGCCGGCCAGGCCGGGAACGCGCATGCGCAGGCCATCAAGCTGGCTGATGTCTTCAATTGGTTCACGGAACCAGCCGGTCATTTGTACGCCAGTGTTATTCAGCGGGAAGGCGACCATGCCATACGGCTCGTAAAGCTCGTGCCAAAGCTCGAGGCCGCCGCCGTGATAAAGCCAGGCCATATGGCCCATAAAGCTCATGCCGAATGGCACGGTGGTGAAATACTGAGCGGCAAAGGTCGTGCCTGACCAGAAATAGCTGTTGGCCGCATTCATTTGGATAGTGCCGCTCTGTACCGCTTCAAACCCCTCGAGCGCCGGGATCAGTTCACCCGCGGCAAAGTGTTGAATATTGAGGCGACCACCCGACATGGTGTTGATTTTTTCGATGACATCGGTGGGGCTGCCGGGTCCCTCGACATAAAACGGAGAGCCTGGCCCGTAGGCATTGGTCATGCGCCAGTTAAAGGTTTCGGACGATTGTGCTCGCGCAATGCTGGGAGCTCCCAATACCAATCCTGCAGTGGAAGAGACAGCGGCGGTCGTAAGAAACTTGCGGCGTGTAAAGGTCATGAGTCACCTCTTGGCGGTGGAGAAATCAAATTTGTCCCACCAAGGTGTTAGCAAACGCCATGCCATAAAATCGATTTTATTTTAAATAAAAGATTTTTACAGTGTTTATCGGCTGTCGCTTACCGCTACCGTGGTGGCCGTTGCACTCAGCTGGCGCGCCGCGTCATGCTTTGTGCACCACCTTGAGGCGGCTATGTGCCTGCGGTGATGGAAGTGACGCTGCCGAGTCGGGAAGGGCGATTGGGCCGGGAATGCTTGACAGTTCAATAAGGGGTGAGTAACATACGCGCCACCTCGACGAGGCATTGCGACGTCCCATTCGTCTAGTGGTCCAGGACACCGCCCTTTCACGGCGGTAACAGGGGTTCGAACCCCCTATGGGACGCCAACTAAATCGTTAAGGTATCGGAGTGCGGGAATAGCTCAGTGGTAGAGCATCGCCTTGCCAAGGCGAGGGTCGGGAGTTCGAATCTCCTTTCCCGCTCCAATTAGGTGTGTGGTAAAGCAGACGAGGGTCGTGAGCTGGAACGCCAGCCCGGTCGAATCTCCTTTCCCGCTCCAATTGCGTCCCATTCGTCTAGTGGTCCAGGACACCGCCCTTTCACGGCGGTAACAGGGGTTCGAACCCCCTATGGGACGCCATCCGATAGCGAGAATGCGTTAGGCGTAGGGTTATAAAGCGGGAATAGCTCAGTGGTAGAGCATCGCCTTGCCAAGGCGAGGGTCGGGAGTTCGAATCTCCTTTCCCGCTCCAATTAATTTTATGCTTGCACAGTGTCCCATTCGTCTAGTGGTCCAGGACACCGCCCTTTCACGGCGGTAACAGGGGTTCGAACCCCCTATGGGACGCCATCTCGTACTTGTCTTTTGCGTTGCGGGAATAGCTCAGTGGTAGAGCATCGCCTTGCCAAGGCGAGGGTCGGGAGTTCGAATCTCCTTTCCCGCTCCAAGCGCATACTTAGATAGGGCATACTGCCTAGGGTCGTGAGCTGGAGCGCCAGTCCGATCGATCTCCTTTCCCGCTCCAAGCGCACCCATCTCTACTTTCCTTCTCTTCAGTTGTTTATAGCCTTCCGGGACAGAACTGTTTGAAAAAATAGTTTGCGCCCTAATATCTAATGTTTACGCATGTGATGATTTCCTTATTTTTGCTGACAGGACATGTTTATGGCCGAACCGGCATTGTCGATACGTGGCCTTACCAAAGAGTACGGTAACGGCTTTCAAGCGTTAAAAGGTATTGATCTCGACGTCCAGCAGGGCGACTTTTTTGCGCTCCTGGGCCCCAATGGCGCAGGCAAGTCTACTACCTTGGGCGTGGTTTGTTCGCTGGTGCAGAAGACCCAGGGAAAGGTATCGGTCTTTGGTATCGATATCGATAAAGACTTCTCTAAAGCGAAATACCAGATCGGCGTGGTACCGCAAGAGTTTAATTTTAACCAGTTCGAAAAAGTGCTCGATATCGTGCTGGCGCAAGCGGGCTACTACGGCATGACGCGTCGTGAGGCGCTGCCTCGCGCCGAGCAGCTGTTGACCGATCTGGGGCTGTGGGACAAGCGCAATGGTAGCGCACGCATGCTGTCCGGCGGCATGAAACGCCGCTTGATGATTGCGCGTGCCTTGATGCACCGACCTAAATTGCTGATCCTTGACGAGCCGACCGCGGGCGTGGATATCGAGCTACGCCGTAGCATGTGGGAGTACATGCGCCGCATTAATCGTGACGAAGGCACTACCATCATTCTGACGACGCATTACCTGGAGGAGGCCGAGAGCCTGTGCCGCAATATCGCGATCATTAATCACGGCGAAATCGTCCGTAACACCAGTGTGCGGGAGTTGCTCACCGAACTGAGTCGGGAGACCTTTCTGTTGGACCTTGCTGTCCCTGTCAGTGATACCCCCGTGGTGGAGGGATTTGATATCCAGCGAGTGGAAGCCTCGCAGCTATCATTGGTGATCCATCGTGGCCAGCGACTCAACGATGTGTTTGGTGCATTAACCGAGCAGGGCTTGCAGGTTGTCTCCATGCGCAACCGCGCCAACCGCCTGGAGGAAATGTTTGTGTCGATGGTGGAAGGCGGTCAGAGCGCGATCGATCAACGGGCAGAGCAGCCTCAAGCACAGGAGGCGCGGGTATGAACGCCAGTCAAACGCTCATCGCCCTGTGGACGCTGGTACTCAAGGAGATCAAGCGCTTTACGCGGATATGGCCGCAAACCTTGTTGCCACCCTCTATCACTATGGCCATGTACTTCATTATCTTTGGCAATCTGATCGGCTCGCGCATTGGGGCGATGGACGGCTTCACGTACATGGACTTTATTGTTCCCGGGCTGATCATGATGTCGGTGATCACCAACAGCTATTCCAACGTCGCCTCCAGCTTCTTCTCGAACAAGTTCCAGCGTTCGATTGAAGAGATGATGGTCTCGCCGATGCCTAACTGGGTCATCTTATCCGGTTTCATTTTTGGCGGTATGGCCCGTGGTCTTGGCGTCGGGCTGATTGTGACCATTGTTTCGCTGTTTTTTACTCGCCTGACCGTCGAGCATCCGTTTCTGACCGTGCTGGTGGTGGTGCTGACGTCGGCGCTGTTTTCCATCGGTGGTTTTATCAACGCGCTGCTGGCCAATAAATTCGACGACATTTCCATCGTGCCGACCTTTATCCTCACGCCGCTGACCTACCTGGGGGGAGTGTTTTACTCGATTTCCATGCTGCCCGATTTCTGGCAGGGCGTGTCGATGCTCAACCCGATTCTGTACATGGTGAATGTCTTCCGCTATGGCTTCCTGGGTGTGTCGGATATCCCGGTTGGCTGGGCCTTGGCTGCCGTGCTGGGCTTCATTGTCGTGCTGTTTGTCGTAGCGCTTCGCATGTTGGAACGTGGTAAAGGAATCCGGAGTTAAGTCATGTCGCATCGACCCGAAACACTGATAGAGGCACCGTTGGGGCGCGAATCTGTTTATCCAGACGCCTATGATCCTGACCTTTTGTATCCGATTCCCCGTGCGGCCAATCGAGCCCCGTTGGGCATTGTCGAGGGCAGGCTGCCGTTTGTCGGTGAGGACGAGTGGCATGCGTTTGAGGTGTCCTGGCTGAACGGGCGCGGCAAGCCGGTGGTGGCTGTTGCACGCTTTCGTTTGCCCGCTGACTCACCCAATCTGATTGAGTCAAAATCCTGGAAGCTATACCTCAACAGCTTTAATCAGACTCGCTTTGCCCATCGAGACGAAGTCATTGCGACATTAACTCGGGATTTAGCAGACGCAGCGAATGCGCCGGTTAGCGTCGAGCTTTTTGATGTTGACGCCGACACCTTGGCGCCTCGGCAGCTTCCGGGGGAGTGCCTGGATGCGTTGGATATCGAGGTAAGCGATTACACCCCGAGTGCTGACCATTTGAAGGCAGGTGATCAGGTGGTGGAAGAAACACTGTACTCGCACCTTTTAAAATCCAACTGCCCGGTGACCGGTCAGCCGGATTGGGGCAGCGTCATGATTCGCTATAAAGGTCCGCAGGTCGAGCGCGAGGGGCTATTGCGCTATTTGATCGGCTATCGTCAGCATCAGGACTTTCACGAACATTGCGTTGAGCATATTTTTACCGACCTGATGCAGCGTACCAAGCCCACTGAACTATTGGTCCTGGCGCGCTATGTGCGGCGCGGAGGGTTGGACATCAGCCCCTGGCGTGCCACGCCTGGGCTTTCGCCGCCCAGCCCGCTGCGTCTGGCAAGACAATAAATGATTGCGCTAAAGTAGCGCTCATCTCATTGAACCGACGGAGTCATCATGGACGCACTTACGCTGCTGCACGAACGTAGCTCCATGGGCAAGCTGAACGAGCCCGCGCCCAATGCCGAGCAGCTTGGCGCAATCTACCGGGCTGCGCTGCGTGCCCCTGACCATAAAGAGCTGCGCCCCTGGCGGTTTATCGAATTCAGCGGGGAAGGGCGTGAACGCCTGGGTGAGCTGTTTGCCGAGGCCGAGTTCCAGGAAGACCCGCATGCCAAGGATTCCGTGCTTGACTCGGCGCGCAAAAAACCACTGCGGGCGCCGATGATCATTGCCGTGATCGCCAAGGTGACGCCGGATATTGCCAAAGTGCCCAAGATGGAGCAGGTGATCTCCGCCGGCTGCGCGGCCCACGGTATTCTGCTGGCGGCTCATGCGCTGGGTTTGGGGGCCATGTGGCGTAGCGGCAAGTATGCCTTTGACCCCGTGGTGCACAAGGGGTTGAGCCTGGAAGACGACGACGAGGTCGTTGCGTTTATTTATCTGGGAACCCCCGCTGGTCGCCACAAGCCGCTTCCTGAGCATCAAACTGATGACTTTGTCGAACGCTGGAGTTAGCCATGGCAAGCAGCCGAGAAGCCGGTGTCGCTTACCCACGGCTACCGTTAACCGAAGGGTCGGATGATCTTGTTGCCTTTCAGCAGTGGCTCGGCGAGGCAATTCCCATGGTTGGCGCGCTGGGCATCATGCAGATGGATCGCCAGGGTGACACGCTTACCTGGCAACTGTCGTTAAAGCCCAGCCTGAATGATAAAGGCACCGGTTTTGGTGGAGCGCTCACCGCTCAAGCGACACTACTGGGCTGGTGCTGGGTAACGTTATGGCTGCGCGCGCAGGGCAGAGCGCAAGATGTGGTCGTCGCCGAATCGAGCCAGCGCTTCCATGCGCCGGTGACGGCAGATTACCGCATGGTATGTAGTCCGCATGATTCCCAAGGCCCTGTAATGCTTGCCGACAAGCTTCAGCAACGCGGTAGAGGGCGCATTACGCTGGATCAAAAGCTCTATTGCGGTAACACGCTGTGCCTGGAGGCGACCGGCAGCTACGTGGTTCTTCCCGAGGCCTGATCTGAAAATGGCTTGCTATTTCGCAGCTTAGGCCATAGAATACGCGCCGTTCTGTTGGGAAAAGCATCGCTGGTCTCAAAAGAGCAAACAATGCGGAGGAGTGTCCGAGTGGTCGAAGGAGCACGCCTGGAAAGTGTGTAAGTCGAAAGGCTTCGAGGGTTCGAATCCCTCCTCCTCCGCCAAGATTATTAAAAAAAGCCCGCTGAACTACTTTCAGCGGGCTTTTTTGTTGTCTGCACTTCAGTTTATCTTCAGACAGCTATCTTCATTAAATACGCCACCCCCTATTTTCTGCCATCCTTGCACGCAGGTAGCGCCATAGGCGTATCATGGCCTTAGCGTACAAGGAGAATGGCAACCAATGGCTCGAAATCGCACATTACTCAGTGCTGTCGTTCTTCTGCTACCCAGGTTGTTGCACTTTGCTTGGCGAGTATTGTGCAATTTTCTGAAGAACCGCGGCATCCTGTTAGCAGGAGGGGTGGGGTACAACGTCCTGCTGTCCATCGTGCCGCTGTTTGCTTTGCTGGTTGTGTTGCTAGCGCAAGTCGTGGACGAGCAGCATCTTCTCAATGTGTTGGCCTTACAGGCACGCCATTTAACGCCTGCCAATGCTGAGGTTTTGCTGGAAGCTGTAAGAGGGATACTGGATTCTCGCGATGTGATCGGCATTTTCGGTTTTCCGATCATGCTGCTCTTCAGCTCGTTTGCTTTTCGAATGCTCGAGGATGCGCTGGCGATTATTTTCCATGCGCCAGAGACGCCACATATCAAGCGTAGTGCCTGGGTGTCCGTGATGCTGCCATATGCCTTCATGCTGGTGCTCGGGGCAGGATTGATGGCGTTAACGCTGGTCGTGACCCTGGCGAGTTCGCTCAATACGATGGTGCTGGCAATCTTCGAGCGGGAGCTGCCGCTGGCTCAATTTTCAGAGCCGGTGCTTAACCTGATCAGCTTTGTCGGTGTTTTCCTGTTATTCAGTGCCATCTACAAGATACTTCCGGTTGTGCGCATCGCCTTGAGGCGCGCGGTGGTTGGCGGTTTTGTTGCAGCGCTTTTATGGGAAGGCGTACGGCTGTTGCTGGTCTACTATTTCACGCACCTTTCTTTGGTCAACGCCGTTTACGGCTCTCTGGCGACACTGGTGATTGTGCTGCTCAGCCTTGAAATTGGCGCGATCATTTTATTGCTGGGTGCCCAGGTGATTGCTGAGCTGGAACGTAATACTCGCCTAAGCCTGCCATGGTATATCGACCCTGACCACCAGCCCGTCACCCGGCTGGAATGATCTGACACCCTCTCTCATGACCCCTTGGCAGGGGATAACTTGGTGATACAGAGGCGGATCAACCGCTATTTATGTCCAGCCACTTGTGGGGGAGCCGCCTGGGCGCGCAAGATGGTCGTAATGTTCATTTCGGAGTCGTCATCTTATGCGTGTTTTCGCCAATCCCGTCGGAACGGGGAATCTCTGGTTCGACAATCTCAGCACCGCAGACGGCACCCCTGTCGGTTATGATCCCCAGGCACGGGCGTTTGTACCGATGCCTCCCTTTTGTGCCAACCGGGAAAGAATCGGTTGCAACTGGATTGCGCCAGAGGAGGGGGCGTTTTGCCGGTCCTGCGCCATGACGGCGCTGGCACCTGACCCTTCCATCCCCGATGCCATCCCCAACTGGGCGCAGACTGAAGCAGCCAAGCGCTGGGTATTGGATAATCTGGGGCGCTGGCACTGGTTCCGGCCGGAAGATCCAGGGGCACGGCCTGTGTTTCATCTGCTTGCTGAAGGCCCTACCCCTGTTCCCATGGGGCATGCGCAGGGTGTGGTGACCATCAGCGTTGCGGAGATGGACCCTGTGTTGCTCACCACGCGTAGAGAAGCGTTGGAAGAGCCTTACCGGACCATGATTGGCCATATGCGCCATGAAATTGCCCACATGCTGTGGTGGCGGTTGAGCCTGCGTGAGGATTTTCTGGATGCCTTCCGCGCCATGTTCGGCGACGAGCGGATCGATTATCCAGCCGCGTTGCGTTACCACTACGAAAATGGCCCGCCATCGGAGTGGAAACAGCATTACCTGACAAGTTACGCTTCTGCGCACCCCCACGAGGACTGGGCCGAAACGGCGGCACATTTGCTTCATCTCACCGATATTGCCGACAGTTTTGTTGCCACAGGCCTGTCGTCGCCGCAAATACCCAGCGCTGGTTGGGATCCGTATTCGGAGCCTGACGCCGGTCAGTTGATCCACATTGCCGCCTCCGTGACCGTGGGTGTCAACCACATCAATCGCTCTATGGGGTTATCGGACCTTTATCCGTTTGTACTCTCGGAGCACGCGCGCCATAAGCTGGCCTTTGTACATAACTGGTTACGGCGCGGCGCTCAGGGGCTTTAAACGCCTGAGTGGAGAAGAGGTTTAGAGCTCTCGTTGCAGCGCTTTGCCTAATGTCGAGAAATAGTCGCCAAATAGCCGATTGATTCGTTCGCGCTGCTCGCCTTCAGGGTAAAGCCCCTTTTCGGCTTCCGGCGAAGCCTTGCTGCCCTTGACCAAGAAATGGTTGGTGATCGCGGCGTCCTGTACAAAGGCTTCAAAGGCGCGGGCGCAGAGTTCTTCGGGGCGGCTGTAGTACAGCTGGCCAAGTTGTTTATCCATTCGGGCCGAGTGCCTGAATAGTTCGCTTGGCTGGTCGCCTTCCGGCTGCAGTAAAATGGCATGAAAGCAGTGCATTAACCGATCATTAAGTGGGTGGGGAACAGGCTTGGCATCCGAAAGCCAGGCCGTCGAGGCAAATTGGCCGCTGGGCGTGCCGCGAAAGCACTTGGTGACAATGTAATGATCGAATGCATGACCAAACTACACCTAAGCGAAAGTGGGTGTACAAACTAGCTATATGTACCACCCTGTCTGACGTTCAGGATGGTTTGCATTAATACAGCGTTGACATGGGTTGAGGTGTACATAATCCGACCAAATGTACATTAAATGTCAACTCCCAGCCGCTATATTCGTTAACGGCTTTTATATGCCTGCCCTCTGAGAGCCTGGATCGACCATCGACTGTACCACTTCCCAAATTTCTTCTTTGGTGGGTAAGTTCGGTGATTTGTCAGCTGCCATGCTTGTATATCGAAACTTTCCGGGGGCGTTCTGATCAAATTGATCTAGCAAGATATTGAATCGATAAGGTTTAACAGTGGAAGCGTCTACCGATTCATAGAGTCTCAACGTTAACCCCAGATTGAGTAGCGCTACACTATAGAGTCCGATCCTACGTAAGGAGATTGGACATGAAGAAGCGTTTCAGTGAAGAACAGATCATTGGCTTCCTGGGCGAAGCCGAGGCAGGGCTGCCCATCAAGGAGCTATGCCGTCGGCACGGCTTCTCAGAAGCCAGTTACTATTTCTGGCTTAGCAAGTTTGGCGGCATGAGCGTGCCCGATGCCAAGCAACTCAAAGAACTCGAAGCCGAAAATGGACGTTTGTAAAAGCTGCTCGCTGAGTCGCTTCTGGAAATGGAGATCACTCGCGAGGCGCTGAGAAAAAAGTGGTGAGTGCTCTTGCACGCCGAGACGTCGTGCGCTTTACGATGTCACGTGGCCTCAGTGAGCGACGAGCACTGCGTGTCATCCGCATGAGTGCCAGCGCCTTACGCTATCAGCGAATGCCAGACCGCAGCCAGGGCTTACGTGAACGCATCTTGGCGGGCATTTTCGCTATGGGGCATCTGAAACTTCGTCAGGCCGGAGAGCTGGTCAATCACAAGCGTGTTGAGCGTCTGTATGCCGAAGCTCACTTGTAGGTGAAGCGTCGCAAGCGAAAGAAGGTTCACACTTCTGAGCGAGAGCCCTGGTGCCGCCAATCAGGTCTGGTCAATGAACTTTGTGTTTGACCGTACTGCAGACGGGCGAGTGATAAAAAGCCTCACTGTTGTCAATGATGCTACACCTGAAGCCGTGGCAATCGTGCCTGAACGTGCCATTGGCGGACTGTTTTTAACACGTATTCTGGATCACCTGGCTTTACAACGTGACCTACCGAGCGCCATTCGTAAGGATAATGGAAAGGAGTTCTGTGGGTACGCCATGCTGTCAAGGGAGCATCTCCGTGGCGTTGCCCTGTTTTTAATCGAATCTGGAAAACCCAACCAACACGCCTACATTGAATCGTTCAATGGGCGCTTTCGAGATGAATGCTTAAATGAGCATTGGCTCACCAGCCTTCAACACGCCCAGGTTGTCATCGAGGCATGGCGGCGGGAGTACAACGAAGAAAGACCTAAGAGGAGTCTTGGAGGGCTGACACCTTCAGCCTATGCCGAGCAATTGGTGGTCAAACACGATAAAGTTACTTCTGACTCTAACCCTAGCTGCTACTGAAGATGGGGTGACGTCGCCTGCTTGGCAACCTCGGTGCCGGCGTCATAGTCGTCGAGTTCTGTAAAAGCAACGCGAACTCATCACCCGTCAAGCGCAGCAGCGTATCGCATTGTCCAGACTTGCCGTAGTCGAGCGGCCACCTCTACCTGCTGCTGATCACCAATGTGATGACTTAACCCGTCATTGACCGTTTTAAATCCATCCAGGTCAAGATGCATGACCACTAGCAATTTACCGTTCTGTTGTGCATCTGAGAAGGCTTCATTCAGGCAGTCATCAAAAGCGGTATGGTTAGGCAGCCCGGTCAGAAGGTTGTGCGAAGTCTGGTAGGTCAACTTGCTAATGTTGGTGAGTGATATCTTTTGCAATGCCAAAAACACCCTGCGTTTCGCCATCAACAATGATCGGCATGGTCGTCAACTCCAGAAACTTCAGATGCCCTTCTCGATGCTTTATCTTGTAGCTCCACACAGTTTGACTAGTCGTCCAGAGTCGCGTCATAGATGGCCTGCATGCGTTCGACATCTTGGAGCTGCAGCAACGTCGAAAATGTTTTCCTTGAACTTTATTGCTGATGCTGCACTTATTGGTTGAATTCAGGAATGGGTTTACGTAGGAGGCCCTTTTGGAACCTGGGATATTTACGTACCAAACTAATTTATCAACTTTTAACCACTCAGTCTCGTTATAGTGCCTATCATTCTAGGGTTATCTCAGATTGTATTGGAAAGGTGTTATCAACACTTTCGTCTGCTTGGTGGTGCCGTTGCTCTTGCGTCCATAATGTCTTGAGATAATCCACCACATCACGGATTTCGCTGGGAGCCAAAATCTCCTGGTACGCAGGCATCGTTAGCCTATCGGTCTTATTCCATGGGTCGCGCCAACCTTCGGCGACGATTCGATAAAGCATCGCATCCGAGTGTTTCCAGGTATGCCCCTCTGGACCATGCGGTGGAGCTGGCAACTCCCCTAGCGCATTTTGCTCTTCCCAATTCGGCATGCCTTCGCCTTGTATACCGTGACAACTGGCACAGTATTGTCGGTAGACTTTTTTACCGTCCTCCAACTGAGGGGTGTCCCTTGAAGAGGAGTGGTCTTCCGCCATGGCGTGCCCCACAACAATTAACGCCAGCCATAGGGCAACGAAAAACCAGCGCTTACGCATCGGGATAAGTCCAGGACTGGCCTTCATCTTCACTGTGCAAAAGCTCCCCTTTGTGGTTTAAGCCGTAGAGAATGCCTTGGGGTGAAAGAGTAAGCGTCACCAGCACGGTGCCGTCACCATCTATTTGTTGCCACTCTTGACCCCCATTTTCGCTACGCCATAGGCCCTGCTGCGTAGCCACATAGACTCGCTTTGGGCCGTCAAGGTCATAAGCCACATCATAGACGCTGCCAGCATCAAGTTCTCCGGTCGGTCTCCAGCCGCAAAAGCAGTCCATCGATAGACGCACCGCATCGCCCGATACCGCGTAGAGCCAGCCGGTCTGCATGCTGCCGTCCATATTAGAGTGGATGAATCGGTTAACCTTTTGTGATGGGCCACTGTCCATTTTCTTCCAGGTGGTGCCAGCATCTCCGCTTTGGTAGATACCGTCTTCGGCAATCACCGCATAAAGTGTTTCGTTCTGGCGGCGATGTACGGTTAGCGCAGTTACCTCACGGCTAGGTAAGTTAGCGCTGAGCTCTTGCCAGGTTTCTCCATTGTCGGTGCTACGCTGCACCCCAATTGAGGGGCCAGCGATATAGAGCGTTTGTGGATCAGTGGAGGGTGCCGATACCGCTCGCAGCTGGCCTTCGGCCATGTCTTCGGGCAAGGTAATCGCATTCCAAGCCATACCTTCATCGGTACGCTGGAATAGCTGGTTGGCCTCAATCTTAAGCAGTCGCTTGCCTGCTACGTCATAATGCAGTGAAAGCAACCCTTCTTCGGTTGCCAAGGCCGTACTGGCGATGCCAAAGCTGACTGCTGCCAAGCCTGCCCGTAAGCAGACATGCAAGAAACACCTGATGATGATGCGCATTTCAATATTTCCTTAAAAAATAATTAGCCGATAACGCCTAGGGCGGGGAAGGTGCGCAATAACCAATATGACAGCTCGGATAGTTTGCCTGTGATCATTAAGCTTCCCATCAGAATCATGATCAGCCCAGCCGCTATATGTATGAAACGCCCCCAGCGGCGCATGAACTTCTGGTGCTTTATGAAGCGATCAAGCGAAATAGCACTCAGCATGAAGGGCACGCCTAGACCCAGAGAATAAACACCGAGCAACGCCATGCCGCTCCAGGCGTTGGCCGTGGACGCGCTGACGGTAAGAATGGCACCCAGAATCGGGCCAATGCAGGGAGTCCAGCCAAATGCAAACGCTAAGCCAAGTAGGTAAGCCGCACTGCGGCTTCCACCGACGTCCTTCAGTCGACCCATAAACCGCCATTCTTGCTGAAACCAGCGCCATGGCATAAGCCCGGTCATGAAGGCTCCAAACAGGATAACGATAAGGCCACCGATCAGGTTTGCCTCTTGGCGATACACCAACAGTAGACGACCAATGGCGGTGGCACTGGCTCCCAGCATCAAAAAAACGGTTGAAAAACCGAGCACGAACCATATCGACTGAGTTAGCACCCTGAGACGCTCTCGTCTATCCGCCTCCTGTAACTGCCCTAGCGAGCGGCCGGTCATGAAAGAAAGATAGCCGGGCACAAGTGGCAAAACACAGGGCGAAATGAACGAGATCAGGCCTGCCAGAAAGGCAGTGACCAGTCCTATATTGGCTACTTCAAGCATTACCCTTTACCCACGCCTAGGCTTGGAGTTTTGATGAAGGCTGCTTGATTGACTCGCTTTGCTCTACTATTTGGCGAGTGGTGGGCGCTGTGCCGGCATTCACTTCTGAAGCGTCTTCTAACCGGGCCTGAACATTGGTAGCGTCGCTTTGTTCGGTCGCTTGACCTTTTTTGTCTTTGCACTTCATCATGCATAGGCCTAATCCGCACATAATAAGACATGGCAATAGGCTCAATAGAATAGGCGCGATGCCGAGCATGACCAGGTTATCCCAGCCAAAAGCAAGGCCGCCAGCCACTGCCACGCCACCCAATAACATCAGGCCACGTGGCCCTGTCAACAGGCCTTGTAACCCCGATTTTTGTTTGCTCTGTTGGGTTTTGTCGTCACAACAACTCATGGTGCTACCTCATTATCTGGTTGCAATCATTTCAGTAAGAAAGTCGATCATGTCTTGAGTGTTCCACTCGGCTTCCCCCACGAGGCGCCCAATTTCTTTGCCTTGGCGGTCAAGTAGAAGCGTCGTAGGAATACCGACAGCCCCAAGATCTGCACTAGCCATCCCGGTTTTATCTATATAGGGAGCCAGATGCTCAATGCCGATCTCTTGATAAAATTCATTAACAATCGCGATCCCCTTACGGTCGATCGATAAGGCGACCACTTCAAAATTATCGCTGCCAAGCTCAGCCTGGAGGGCATCTAACGTAGGCATTTCCTCTCGACAAGGCCCACACCATGTTGCCCAGAGGTTGAGTAGAATCAGTTTTCCTTCAAAGTCAGCCAACGTTAAAGGGGCGCCGTCGCTATCCTCGAAATGTATTTCTGAAACCTCTTTGGGCTGGGCCCAAATAAGAAACCCTTGTGGCCCTAAGCTTTCTGACGGGGCGGCCATGGCAAGGGGTGTGGCCGTCATCAGCAATATGGCTACGAGATATCCTGCCAGGATGGGTAGTTTCATCGCCACACTACCCCTTAGTGAGTCGCGTAAATGTCGGGGCTATCGGTCGGTTGCGAGGCTATGGCATAGACCTCCAGCGGGCCGCGTTTTTCTCCCGACATGCCCGGTGAGCCAAGCGGCATCCCCGGTACGCTCAGCCCTATGATAGAGGGCTTTTCATCAAGCACTTGGGTCACGCTCTCAACAGGCACATGCCCTTCGAAGAGATAGTCTTCTACGACCGTGGTATGGCAGCCATGCAGTTCTTCAGGGACGTTATACTCGGCTTTCATTTCAACAAGGTCATGGGTGTCGACCGTCTCCACGTCGAAGCCGTTTTGTTCCAAATACTTGGCATATTCGGCACAACACCCGCAGTTGGGATTTTTGTAGAGAGTCGCTGATATATCAGCCGCCAATCCCGATACGGGAAAAGCCAGCAAAGACGTAATGGCTAGCGCTTTCCAATGTTTCATATATTGAGTATCCGGTTAGTTAACAGGGTAGGAGGTCTGGTTGACGCTACCTGCACAAGAGAAAAGGTTGCTTGCGTACAAGCAACCCTTGCGAGTCGCTTTAAGCGTCGTCTTTCTGATGTCCTTGCTGCATGTCTTCCATCATGGCGTTACATTTTTCCATCATGGCGCTCATATCGCCCATCATGTCGTGCATGCCGCCTTCTTGCATCATCTGGCTATGCATGTCATTGCCTTCCATCGCCTTCTGTTGATTCTCTTCTTGGGCAAGAAGCGAGCCAGCTCCGAAGCTACTGGCAACGATAACGGCGGTAAATAAGATCGCAGTATTACGTTTACGCATGACACTCCCCATCTGTGTGAATCACTCTGCCACGTCGGCAGGTTACAAGGTTGGACGCAATTTTTTACCAAATGAAAAATTGCTCTTTGACGATAGCTTTGAAGTCAGCTTTAAGGTCAAGCCCTTATTTTAAATTTCAGCGCGTCTGCACCTGATATGCCTCATTCAGCGGCGCAATTGCTTTCTTGACCTATGGGCAACCTTACGGTTGTAGGCTGAAACAAAGTGATCAAGAGAGGACAAGATTATGCGAGTCATCGAGCTGGCTCGGGCTGGCGGCGTAACGGCAGAAACAGTTCGTCACTACACAAGAGAGGGGCTGCTACAACCGCGCCGTAATCCGCACAATGGCTACCAACTTTTCGAAACGGAATCCCTAGGTCGCTTACGTTTCATCGACTGTCTGCGTTCACTGGGTGTGAGCCTTCCAGAGATCAAGCAAATATTATCTTGGGCGGATCAAGACACTGCAGAGTTTATTGAGTCAGTACCACTGACCTCTCAGCGGCAACGACTTCACTTGCGGGCTCAAGAGTTCCATATAATAGCGCAATGGCTGGACAGCATGAATCAAGACACAATGACAGAAAGCCCCAGCTTGAAGGAGTTGATCCAATCGCTGGGGACTGATGATTAGATATCTTAACTATAATCAATAGGGTCCATTTGCGTCCCCTTATGGTGTTTCTGGTGAGGTGGGAGCAAATATTGCGGGTGTCGAGCCGTGTTGTGCGTTTAGCTCAACTCTTTCAGGTGGATAGCAAAGCCCCTGATCAGAACAGCCTTGAAACGTCATCTCAATTGCCAATGACACATTGTCGGCGGCGTTGCTCTCAATGGGCGCGCTGATCACTACTTGGTCGTAAAAAACATAAATTTCACCTAGCGAGGCGTGCATCATGGGTTCGCCAGGAGGCAACGCCAGCTCACCGAAACTCACGCCTGGAGAAAGACTCTCAAGCGCGAACTGATGCCGATGAAGGTAATAATTTTCGGCAGCAGTGAAGCCGATATAGATCCGATCATCGTCGCGCCAGGCGGTGGTTCGGAAGGCTTCTTTAGCCGGTAGGTAGTCACGTTGGGTCGCACTGCTAAAGGGTGAGCTGTTGTCACCCACCAAAGACATGTCTTCACGTGCGGCTACCGGTGTGACGATAAAGAGTGCCACCGTTAGAAAAGCGACAATTGGGTTCATGAGTTTAACGCAGCCTTTGGCTTATCTACTGGCTGGCGTCTGGACCAGGCGACCAGGGCAAAGCCTGCGATGAGCATCGGTAGTGTCAATAGCTGCCCCATGGTCAACCAGCCAAAGGCAATGAACCCCAGCTGCGGGTCCGGGAGGCGTGCGAACTCCACCGTAAAGCGGAAGGCTCCGTACAGAAGCAGGAAAAGCCCCGAAATCAGCCCCTTATGGCGCGGCCGGCGCGATAGCCACCACAGCACGGCAAACAACACGATGCCTTCAAGAGCGAACTCGTAAAGCGCCGAGGGATGGCGTGGCTCTGAGCCGAGCCCCATCATGGTAGGGAATACCATGGCCCACGGAACGTCGCTGATACGCCCCGGTAACTCGTGATTGATGAAGTTTCCGAGGCGACCCGCCCCCAGGCCGATGGGGACTAACGGAGCAATAAAGTCGGTCAGTTGTATAAAAGCCAGTTGATGTTTGCGAGCAAACAGCCAGGCAGCCACTAATACACCGGCAAGGCCGCCATGAAAACTCATGCCTCCTTCCCAGATTTTTAATAACCAAAGGGGGTTGGCCTGCAGTTGTTCGAGCCCGTAAAACAGCGCATAGCCCAGGCGGCCGCCAACGATGATGCCGATAGCCCCATAGAAGATCAGGTCGCCAATATCATCATGGCTTAGGCCGATTCGGTGGGCGCGACGCCGACCCAACCACCAGGCGGCAACTAGCCCGATGACATACATCAAGCCATACCAGTGGATCTGAAGAGGGCCTATGGCGATGGCAATCGGATCGATTTGAGGATATTGCAGCATAGTCTTCCTTAAATGGTCATACCAGTTGATGTGTCTTCAGCAAAAATGCATCTTGCTAGGCTGTTTATCGTTGCCACTTCTCTATTTCTTGTATGACTCGCTCAACATCCTCGGGAGTGATGTAACCCGTGTGTTTGTAACGGATAGTACCTTCGGTATCGACCACGAAGCTTTCCGGCGCGCCATAAACACCCAGCTCAAAACCTAGGTTACCCTCTGGATCGAAGATATTGACTTCAAAAGGGTTCCCAAACTCTTCAAGAAACTCGAGTCCCTTTGCCTGGGTATCTTTGTAATTGATACCAACCAATCGGACGCCTCGCGTGGCCAGGTCCAATAACTGCGGCATTTCATGCTTGCAGGTCGGGCACCACTCTCCCCATACGTTGACCAATGTCACCTGACCTTCAAAAAGGGATTCATCAACGCGCCGCGAAGGGTTTTCCAGCGTCGTCAGGTTGAAGGTCGGAAACGGCTGAGCCAGTAGTGGGGAATCACGAGCGCTAGGATCCATTGATAAGCCCTGATAAAAGAAAAAGCTCAAGCCCAAAAAACCCAATAGGGGTAAAAACAGCAATATTCGCGATTTCACGTCTGCCCCTCATAAGTGGTAGGAAGTAAGTTTCTGCTGCCATTGCCAATACCTGCAATAACCGCCCCAGAGCAGCATTGATGTGCTATCAGTCAAGTGCGTCTAGACCATAGGCGTTTCGCCAGCGGTGGCAGTAGTGTGATACCACTGATGAGAATCAGCGCGATCGTGAGGCCACGGGAGTCGGCGGTAATCAGCACTTCTCCGAACATGACGATCAGATACGCCGTGGGGATCACGCCGGCCAGTGTGGCGATCAAAAAGCGCCAGAAGGACAGCGGGGTGATACCTGCCGCATAGCTGACGGCATCAAACGAAAGGAAGGGCACCATTCGGGATGCAAAAACGATGAGCATCAAGCCGGTTTGCGAGCGCTCCTTTCCCAGCCAGTTGAGGATGGGCCGCGTACGCGGCCAGCGTTGCATCACTTCATAGCCGAGCAAACGAGCAATACAGAAAGCGAGCAGAGCACCGGCTTCGGCACCGATAACGACATAGGCCGTCCCCCAAACTGGGCCGTAAAGCGCACCAGCCACCATCGCAATCGGCCCACTGGGAATCGGGCTCATGACAATGGCCGTCATCATCATAAAGATGATGGCCAATGGCCCCCAGACGCCTAGCCTATCAACCCACTCACGCAAGGCTTGCTTGTCGGTCAAGACCGACAAGGCGCCGGTCTCCATCAGAATCCAATAAATGGCCGCCAAGCCGATCAATAGAGTGAGTCCCAAAAAGAGCGTTTGCTTTACGCTAAGCTTGGTTGCCATGTGCATCTCAGTGGTTGTGATTGGGAAGACTCGCATCTCAGCCCTGTACTGTTATGGTGTATCATTCAACGCCCAATATTTCGCGAAACTGGTCGGTCGACACTGCACCATTGATACGCTGCACTTTCCCGGCTTCATCACGGTAGTAGCTGGTCGGTGTTCCCGTAGCACCGGCCTCACGCATGATCTGGGCGTGATTTCTAAGAAGCGCTTGACTCTCTACCGACGGCTCCACCGGCCTTATGCCGCCATTGCGAAATTCCAGTTCATGAGTTTCGAGAGCGTTGGCCGGATTGTCGGATTCAAGGATTGCAGCAGCTTTGCGAAGACTGTTCTCTGATAGCACGCCGACCAGCACGTGACGAAGCTGTAACACGCCTTGCTCAATGAGCGGGCGCGAATTTTTCCAGAGTGCGTTGCAGTAGGGGCAGTTGGGGTCTGTTAGTGTGTACACAATATGCGATGCATCATCATTCCCCTCCGAGATAAAACGAGTGTTTTCAAACGCACTCCAGGTAGCTTCCAGCATGGGGTCCAGCACCAGGGCCTGAAGCTGGCTTTCCATAACGGCATTGCCCTGCGGGTCGATTAACGTACCAATGACGGCGTAGTCGGAAGAGGAGGAGATATAAGCTGCCATAGGCTCATTATTATAAGACAAGGCATAGCCTTGGAGACCGTCAGGCGCTTCGAAGCTGCCATGGAAGGTGAACCCTTGATCCACCAATGCGGTAATCGACTTGGGCAAGGGAGACTCAGTATTCGTGGCACTGCTGACCTGATGACTCTCATTGGTATCAGTACTTGCTTCCTGCGCCAACGCAGGCAACGTTATAAGACCTAACAGACCTGCAGCAGCTAGGCAATAAGTGATAGGTAGGATATATCTCATGGATGCTCTCTTTATTAGTTTCTGATCTACCCAAGGGGGACGATTGTATTCGGTTGCCAGCTTCATCACTTCTTATTAAAAAAACAGATACTTGATAAGCGCAGCAACACCAAGCCCCAGCGCAATAATCAACAAGATCGCTATTAGGCCCATTCCCGCCATACCCCACATGCAGCTTTCACTTCCCATCATTTTGAATTCCTCGTTAACATAACGGTGTTTGGTTTAGGCCCGCTGAACAGCATCGTTTGGACGTGGTATGGCATTGCCGGTATCCGACGTGAAACGGCGTAGCCGCAACGAGTTAGTCAGCACAAAAACACTGGAAACGCTCATGGCCGCCGCCGCCAGCATGGGGCTGAGCAATATGCCGATGAACGGATAGAGCAGGCCCGCAGCCACGGGGATTAGCGCTACGTTGTAGCCATAGGCCCAAACGAAATTGCCGATAATGGTCCGGTGGGTACGCTTGGAGAGTGCCGTGGCATTGACGATGCCTCGCAAATCGCCACTCATCAGCACCACATCGCCGGACTCGATGGCGATATCGGTACCAGTGCCGATCGCAATGCCTACGTCGGCCTGCGCTAACGCGGGGGCATCATTGATTCCATCTCCCACAAAAGCGACACGCTTGCCCTCCGCCTGGAGACGCCGGATCTCTGCCGCTTTCTGGTCGGGCAGCACCTCGGCGAGAACCTGCTGGATGCCAACCTGCCGTGCGATAGCATCGGCAGTGGCACGGTTATCGCCGGTGAGCATGGCCACGTCCAGCCCTTGGGCTTTGAGTGCTGCGATAGCCTCGGCAGAGCCTTCTTTAAGGGGATCCGCCACTGCGATGACTGCAGCAAGCTGACCGTCTACCGCGGCATAGAGTGGGCTCTTGGCGTTCTCGGCCAACACCTTGGCGCGTGTTTCTGCTTGGCCGAGGTTGATTTCCAGCCGACGCATGTAACGATCAGCTCCTACTTGCACCAAGTGGCCCTCGACCTCGGCTTCAATGCCGTAGCCAGGCTCGGCACTAAAGCGACTGACCGGGGGTAATTCCAGCCCACGGGCCTTGGCGCCCTGTACAATAGCCTCGGCGATGGGGTGCTCGCTTTGAGCTTCCACCGCCGCGACCAGTCGCAGTACGCCGTTTTCATGACCGTTAATAGCTTCGAAGTCGGTCAGTTCGGGGCGCCCTTGGGTCAAAGTGCCGGTCTTGTCCAGTACCACCGTATTCATCTTGGCCAGCGTCTCAAGCGCCGCCCCTTTACGAAATAGCACTCCCATCTCGGCCCCTTTCCCGGTACTGACCATGATGGCCGTTGGGGTGGCCAGGCCCATCGCACAGGGGCAGGCAATTAGCAGTACGCTAACGGTAGTGACGAAGGCAAAGGACAAGGACGGCGCCGGTCCGAAAGCGAACCAGAGTACAAAGGTAATCGCGGCGATAACGATGACCACAGGAACAAACACACCAGCAACCTTGTCGGCTAATTGCTGGATGGGGGGCTTCTCCGCTTGGGCCGTTTCCACCATCTTGACGATCTGCGACAAAACGGTGTCGGCACCAACTCGCGTGGCCCGAAAGGTAAGTGCACCGTTCTTGTTGATAGTGCCACCGACGACTTCGGAATCCTGCTGTTTGACGACCGGCACTGGCTCACCGCTGATCATCGACTCATCAATATAGGAGTGACCCTCCTCAACGATGCCATCGACTGGAACACGCTCCCCTGGGCGAACCAAAATACGATCGTCCGTGACGACGGCGTCGATAGGCAGCTCGACGGTTTCATCCTCGCGGATGACGCGGGCAGTTTTCGCCTGTAATTGCAGAAGCTTCTTGATCGCCTCGGAAGTACGACCTTTGGCAATGTGTTCAAAATAGCGACCGAGCAGAATTAGCGTCACGATGACCGCTGCCGCTTCGAAATAGCTCACGGCGGTTCCGACGGGGAAGAGCGCGGGCACCAGCAGGGCGGCGACCGAATAGAAGTAGGCAGCGCTCGAGCCGATCATAACGAGGCTGTTCATGCCTGGATTAAAATGCCGGAGTTCGGCGAAGCCAGTACGATAGAAGCGTGCCCCGGCATAGAACTGCACCGGTGTGGTCAACAACCACTCAACGCCCATCCAGCCGCGATGCGGCATTAGACTTGTTAAAAGCGTGTCAAAAGCGGGAATCACTTTCCCCATGGCGATGATGACCACCGGAATCGTGAATATTGCCGCGAGCACGACTCGGCGGCGAAGCTCAGCTCTCTCCCCGTCCTCGCTGTCCGTCGGTGGCGGCGTATCGGTATCCTGTGGTTCATAGCCTGCCTCGCGGATGGCATGCTGAATACGCGGTAACGAAACGGCTCCCGGCAGGAAACGAACGAAGGCTTTCTGGGTGGCGAGGTTAACACTCACCTCCACTATGCCGGGCAACTTCGTTAGCGTTCGCTCTATCCGAGAGACACAAGATCCGCAACTCATGCCGGTGACGGGTATGTCGAGGCTTTCTACCACCGGTTGATAGCCTGCCGTTTCAATGGCATTGAGTAGGTTAGTGGTTGCGGTACCTGCTTCGACCTGGATAGCCGCCTTCTGTGTGGCGAGGTTTACTTGAGCGTTGATCACGCCTGGCTGCTGGCTGAGTGCACGCTCCACACGCCCAACACAGGAAGCACAGGACATACCACGAATCTCGATGTCGACGTATTGCGTCATAATGACGATCTCCCTGTTAATTTATCGACGACCCGATAGGCAAACTTGATTCCCGTATTCGCTGTCGAGAAAATGCCCAATCATTCAGTCTGCTCAGCGATAGCTTCAACAATCGGGCAGCCTTCCTGCATAGGCCCTTCGCCTGCACACTCACTCAATGTTTTCGATAATACGGCTTCAATCCGCGTGAGGTGTTTGATCTGCTCGCGAACCTTGTGCAGCTTCTCGCCGGCGATGCGTTTAGCTTGTGCCCGGTCGCCATTTGCATCCTGAAGCATTAACAGCTCCCGAATCTCTTGTAGCGTGAAGCCCCACTGCTTGGCATGAACGATAAACTGCAACCGATCCACGGCTTCCAATGGGTAACGCCGATAGTTGGCACCGGTCCTCCTCGGAGGAGGCATAAGTTTCTCTTTTTCGTAGAATCGAATCGCCTGGCTAGCGACTCCACTTCGTTCGGCAAGCTCGCCGATACTTAGTGTTTGCATGACGTTACCTCACGACATTGCTAGTCTGAACGTCCAATAACCTGACTCAGTTGAGATGCCTCATACACTGGCCGAGGCTCCTATTGCTACGGTTGGCGCACGACCCTAAGGTAGGGCGTCTTAGCGTTCCAACCTTCGGGAAAGTGTTGCTTGGCGTCATCATTTGATAGCGATGGCGAGATGATGACATCGTCACCGTTATGCCAGTCAACGGGCGTGGCCACTTTGTGTTTGTCGGTTAACTGCAGCGAATCAAGAACCCGCAGTATCTCGTCGACATTACGTCCAGTGCTGGGCGGATACGTCAAAGTGAGACGAATTTTTTTGTCAGAATCGATGATGAAGACCGTACGCACCGTCAGTTTAGGGTCGGCTTTCGGGTGAATCATTCCATACAGTTTCGCCACCACCTGATCTTCGTCAGCCAGCAAGGGGTAGTTCAGAGCTGCGCCCTGAGTCTGTTCAATATCCCTCGCCCAGTCGTGGTGAGAGCTAAGTGGGTCCACCGAAACCCCAACCAGTTTGGCTCCCCGCTGGGTGAATTCGAGCTTTCGCTTGGCAAACGCGCCCAGTTCAGTGGTGCATACTGGCGTAAAATCAGCGGGGTGCGAGAACAGCACCGCCCAGCTGTCGTCAAGCCATTGGTGAAAGTTGACCGTACCTTGTGTAGATTCGATCGTGAAGTTCGGTGCTGTCTCGCCCAGTTGTAGCGCCATGGAAATGTCCTTATGTCATTCATTGAGTAGCCACCATAACTTTGAAGTCAACTTTAAGGTCAAGCATGATGTGTAATATTTGCAGTTCGGTAGGAGACAAATAATTTGCCAATAAAGGTTGACCTTAAAGCAACTCTAAGCCGTAAAATTCTTACGGCGCTAAAATGGACATGAGATGAGGTAGTACCATGGGATTGGTATCAATACCCTTGTTGGCTGTCTCCATAACTTAAGTTGCGATAACACATTGGAATCTCTCTCTTCCTTCGGCTTGGTCGGCGCCTTTATCGGCGGATTGGTCTCCTTCTTTTCGCCTTGCACGCTGCCCCTGTTACCGGCCTACCTGTCGGTGGTCACAGGCGGTAGTGCCGGTAAAACCGACAGGCGTTTAGAGGCATTGACCCTCAGTGCCTTCTTCGTCTTCGGCTTCAGTATCGTATTCGTCCTGCTCGGGCTCGGCGCCAGTAGTATCGGGCAACTGATGCGAGGGTATCGCCGAGAATTCAACTGGGTTGCCGGCTCGGCGGTGATCGTGCTGGGCCTCTTCATGACCGGGGTGTTCCGGTTGCCGCTTTTCCAGCGTACCTTTCAGTTCACTCCCAGTGTCCAGGGTGGCTCCCCTTTGTCGGCGACGGTATTCGGGGTATCTTTCGCCATCGGTTGGACACCGTGTATCGGTCCTATACTGGGGGCTATTCTGATGGCCACGTCTAACGCTGCTAGTGCCCAGTCTGGAATGATTTATCTCAGTGCCTACTCGGCTGGCCTAGCGCTGCCTTTTCTTGCCAGCACTTTACTGGTTAACCGATTCTCTCTGCATCGGAAAAGCCTAGGAAGGTGGAGCACCTATGCTCGCCCCGTCGCGGGCACGGTTGTGATTCTGATGGGTATCGCTATCGTCTCAGGTAGCATGACGCGGCTTTCCAGTATCATGGTCGATCTTTTTCCTTCCCTGGCGACACTGGGGTAGCCTAGCCATTCGATAAAGTTCTGAGAAGTGTTGACCTACTCAAACAGTTGAAAACTCTGAACATATTAAGAGCTTCTGAGCCAAGCTCGAGAAGTTGGCTAGCATCCTCCGCTCTACATTTTGCCCAAGTAACTGCGTCTAGAACTGTCATGCAGCGGCCTGGCTAGGGATAGTCCACAACCGATTGTGCCTCTGGTCTCACCGAAAGCAGCCCGACGAACTCGTCGATAATCTTGGTTTCACGAATTTTAGGTACATCCCGAGACGGAACTCTGATCATTAAGCAGAAGCCTATGAATAGTCTCCTCTTCTGACGGAGAGCCGATACTGCCACCCCTTCAGTGGCGGGTGAGGATCTTTGCTGCGATGGGCGAAGTGATCATTTGAATCACGGCAAAAAAAGCGGCTGGAATCGCGATTTCTGATGGCAAACCGGAAGCAGCGACAAACGCTGCGGCAATGCTGAATTCTTTTTTACTGACCGTGAAAAGATAGGTAATCACCTCTTTGCGATCGGAGGTGAGTAACCGTGAGGACATACCTACCAGGTACCCAATCAAATTGAGGCACAGGGCCGCCCCCGCAATCACAAACGCATACCCACCATAGCCAATGATCGTGGCGGCATTCGGCCCGACCACGGCGAGTAGGATCAGCAGATACAAAATTGACCCTATCCCCGCATACGCTGAATCATGCCGTGCAAAGAAAGCCGAGAACTTTGTCCGCAAGCTGACCCCAATCACGGTAGGAACAAGCACGATTAGTGTTAATTCAAGAATAATTGAGCCAAGCGGCACATCTAACTGGAGGCCGGTGAGCCATAAAAACAGGAAGGGCACAATAAACGGACAAAACGCAGTGTTGACTGCGTTGAAAACAGCGGCAAGCGCCACATTGCCTTTCGCCATCAGTACCAAAAGAGGAGAGGACACATCCGTCGGCAGAGTGCCGAGCAAAGTTTGGCCAACAGCCAGCGGGCCGCTTCCAAAAAATAGACGGCCCGTTAGCCACCCGGCAATCGACATTGGCCCATAGACCAGCCCCAATGCCAACAGCTGCCGTGACGGCTTACGGAACACGATGCGCACTGCATGCGCATCGAATGTGAGGCTGATGATCAACATCAGTAATGCCAGTAATGGCCCAATCGCGAACTCAAGCATTATTCCGGTGGCCGGAAAAAGTAAGCCTACCCCCGCAACGACGATTACAAACCAGACAAGGTGCGCCTCGACAAAATAAATGAATCTACTCATGGAGGTTGGACGTTACCGGATGAAGTGGATTGAGCCCCGCACCTAAAACATGATCACCTTCAGCCCAGCACACAAAGACTCGCTTGGGAGCTAGGGACGTGCTTCCCAATCCAGGGGTGCAAATAAACAATGCTCAAGGGTTGAAGCTTTAGTTGCTAGAGGTTTTATAGTGCCAAGAAGCAATAATTCGAGAGAGGGTAACAGATGGGACATCATCATGGTCATCCCCACATTGATCCTGCCTCTGGCGACCGGCGCGTCAGCATCTCCATTTGGGCCAATGGGCTCTTAACCATCGCTCAAATCGTCGGTGGTATTATGGCGGGAAGTCTATCGCTGATCGCTGATGCGTTACATAACTTTTCTGACATGGCTGCGTTAGTCATTGCCTTTGCCGCTCGTAAAATCGCCAGGCGGCCCGCCGATGCGCACATGACTTTTGGCTATGGCCGGATCGAGATAGTGGCAGCACTCATCAACTACACAACCCTCATTATTGTCGGCGTCTACCTGATTTACGAAGGCGCTATGCGGATGATCGATCCTCCTGAGATAGAGGGATGGACGATCGTGATTATTGGTGGCGTCGCGCTTGTCGTCGATGCCCTAACCGCCATGCTCACGTGGTCAATGCAAAAAGGGAGTGTCAATATCCGCGCCCTTTTTCTGCATAACTTATCGGATGCGTTTGCTTCCATCGCCGTGATTATCGGTGGTTCGCTTATTTTACTGTACGACATGCGCTGGGTAGACCCCGCGATCACGATAGGGATTGCGCTATATATTCTTTACCTTGCCTTCTCTGAAATTGGTGGCCCTATCCGTACGCTTATGCTGGGATCTCCCCCGGATATTGACGGGCAGGTAGTCGTTGAGACCGTACGAGATATCGAGGGGGTCCAGGATATTCACCATATGCATCTATGGCAGATGCAGGAAAACATGGCAGCCCTTGATTGCCACGTAGTTCTGACAGAAAACGGCTGGCAGCAGCTTGAATCCGTCAAAGCAGAGATCAAGGAGCAGATTAAAACGCGCTTCAATATTGCTCATTCCAGCCTAGAGTTTGAGCATAGTGACCACGCGCATCAAAATGCCAATCTATATGGTCATGGGTGACAGACCGAGGTCGACTCACGGCTCAGGTAGCTAGCGAGCAGCTTAGTCCGTGCGATTGTCTTATTTTGCAACCCGACTTTTCTACCCCATCGTTGAGACAGAGAGAGAAACATGTTCAAAAAAGCGTCTTTTATATTGGCCGGTACGTTAATGCTGACCGCTGCGATCGTCGCCGTATCGAAACCTGCCCTCTTTGACATGCAAGCTCAGGCAGCAAAAGAGAGTGGTGCCCAGGCCGAGGACTCCTTGGTGCGTTCACACTCCCCCATCTTGGGACGAGAAGACGCGCCGGTGACGATTGTGGAATTCTTCGATCCGGCTTGCGAAGCCTGCCGTGCTTTCTACCCCCTGACAAAAAGTATTCTGGAAACCTACCCAGAAAAAGTACGGCTTATCGTGCGTTACACTCCTTTCCACGGCGACGTATCTGATAAGGCCATTCGGGTATTAGAAGTTGCTCGTCGTCAGGGCGTCTTTGAACCGGTACTGGAGAGGCTGCTGGCTCGCCAGGATCAATGGGCTTCACATGGCAGTTTTGATGAATCCGCTATCCTCGATATCGCGAGCCAAGGGGGCCTTGATTTAGCGGCTGCCGAAGAGCAACTGACTTCTGCTGAGGTGCAGGCGGTGATTGACCAAGACATGGCGGATGTCAGAGCCAATCAGATTCGCCAAACACCCACCTTTTTTGTCAATGGCGAGCCTTTAGACCCCTTTGGTATGCAAGAGCTGATTGATGCCGTCGAGAGTGAAGTAGCGGAGATCTCTGGGGAAGAGGATGGCCAGTGATGCAGCGCTGGTGGTTACTAGGCTTGGTGGGCTTTTACCCCTTGCTAGCCGAAGCCAATTGGCAAACGCATCTTTCGTTGCCGCCGTCTGAACTTAGCCCTGTCAGGTTACAAGCGACTAGCGAGCAAGAAGGCACATTACCGCTTGATAGCGTTGATACCCTAACCTTTGGGCGTGATGTCATCATTGATACCACCCTCTACGAGGCTTTAGCAGCAGAAGGTGTCCCTACGCGTTTCGCCAGTAAACTGGAAATACTGCTCAGCGAGTTTATCGCAGCGCCGCTGGAGTTTTCTGGCAGTGAACGTATTCAATTAGTGTGGGAGGAAGATCGACGCCAGGACGGCACCCGTGTTGGGCCACCACGCCTCAGTTATGCAGCTCTGCCTGATCAGGCAGAGCCCTTGGAGGTCGTTTGGCCGGTCACCCAAAAGGGGGACGTAGCTCTTTTCAAAAGCGACACCCTGCTAGGCACGTTGCGGTTGCCCGTGCTTAGTGCCCGCTTAACGTCTCGCTTTGGGAATCGGCGACATCCTGTGTATGGAGGGATGCGTCCTCATAATGGAATTGACTTGGCTGCGCCGACAGGAACGCCGGTCATTGCCACCGCACCTGGGCGCGTATCCTTTATGGGTCGCCAAGGGGGATATGGGCAGGTGATCGAGGTGGAGCACGACACAGGGGCCATTAGTCGCTACACACACCTTAGCCGAATCTCCCCACAGCTAGTGGTTGGGGATTTAGTCAACGCGGGAGAGTCGCTCGGAGAGGTAGGTTCGTCCGGGGTCGCCACGGGCTCCAACCTGCATTACGAAGTGAGAGTCAATAACCAGCCTGTTGATCCCCTTGGTCAAGGTCAACGCATCATGCTAGGCGAACAGCCGACTCAAAGTGAATATCAAGCGTCACTTTACGAGGCAAGAGATCGCTTAGAACAAGCTATCTGAATCGCCCCTGGTTTTGTAGACACCTCCAGGCCTTATACTGAAGGCACCTAGGAGGACGCATGAGCCGAGTACGATACACCGAAGAATTCAAGATCGAAGCCGTTAAACAGGTGGTAAACCGAGGTCACCGTGTTGCTGACGTGGCTATCCGACTGGGGATTTCCAGTCACAGCCTGTACCAGTGGATAAAGCTTCACTCCAAGCCCGCCGAAACGCGCCAACAGGATGCTGACTTGCAGGCCGAGAACCGTCGATTGAAGGCAGAACTGAAGCGCGTGTCAGAAGAGCGAGATATTTTAAAAAAGGCCACCGCGTACTTCGCCAGAGAGTCCGACTGAGGTACGCGTTCATTGAAGCTCATTCGGATCAGTATCCGGTACGTCGGCTGTGCAGGGTGATGTCTGTTCATCCAAGTGGTTATTACGCCTGGTGCCAGAACAAGCTGTCGCAGCGTGCTCAGGAAGACCAACGTCTTCTCGGCCGGATAAAACACGCGTGGCTGGAAAGCGGCGGGGTGTATGGGTACCGCAAGATCCATCAGGATTTGCGTGAAGAAGGCGTTCGCTGCGGTAAGCATCGAGTCGCCCGCCTCATGCGTAGCGAAGGGCTGCGGTCCCAGACCGGCTATCGACGCCGTCCAGGGCACTACAATGGCAAACCGGCGGTTGTTTCCCCCAATCATCTTGATAGGCAGTTTGACGCGCCTGCACCCAATGTGRCCTGGGTTACCGATATCACCTACATCCGCACCTATGAAGGCTGGCTCTACCTGGCAGTCGTTATCGATCTGTTCTCTCGGCAGGTTGTCGGCTGGTCGATGAAACCCCGGATGACTTCCGATCTGGCGTTGGACGCGCTCTTGGCTGCCGTGTGGCGACGAAAGCCGTCAGGCCAGGTCATGGTTCATTCTGATCAGGGGAGCCAGTTCAGCAGCAGCGACTGGCAAAGCTTCTTGAAAGCCAATCGTCTTGTAGGGAGCATGAGCCGGCGTGGCAACTGCCATGATAATGCTGTGGCCGAAAGCTTCTTTCAGCTCCTCAAACGTGAGCGAATTAAACGGCAGATATACCCAACACGGGAGGCTGCCAGGCGCGATGTGTTCAATTACATCGAAATGTTTTATAACCCGAGACGGCGCCATGGCACGACCGACAACCTGTCGCCGGTCGAATATGAACGTCGCTATTTCCAGAGCCTGACGGGTGTCTAGAATACTCGGGGCGATTCATTGATAGCCTTGTGGACATAAAGAAAATTTTAATTATTCGCCCCAATTTTCGTCTGGGCAACGCGCTAATCAGCACCCCTGCCATCGATGCTTTTCGTGAACGTTTTCCTTCCGCGCGCATAGACTATTTAGCGACCGACAAAACATGGCCACTGTTGCAACAGCGCCCTGTTGACCATTTCCATTTACTGTCAAGAACCGCCATTCTCCGTCCCTGGCAGTATGTGACACTATGTCGACGCTTACGAGCACAAAACTATGACCTGGCGGTACAAGTGAGCGGAGGATCAACGAGCGGCTTTATAGTGACCCGGTTAATAGGGGCGCGGTACAGCATGGGGGCACGTAAAGGTCACCAGCGGTGGTACAGTATTGAAGTGGAGGGGAAATCATCACATGCCTACGATGCTATCGTTAATTTGACACGCCCGCTCGGTGTTGCTTGTCGTAATCGGCCATTGCTCCAGTTGACGGAGCAGGAACGCTATCAGGCCATAACGAAGATACGACAGCTATTCAGCCTGCATATCAATCAACCGTCAGACAGTGACTTTATTGCGATCTTCGTAGGCGGGCATCAAAACAAACGTTGGCCGCTGGCATTTTGGCAAATGCTCATCGATGACATAGAAGTCTGCAAAATACGTTATGTCGTTTTCCTTGGGCCGGAGGAGTTTAGGCTTCTAGCTCCGATTGAGCAGCGCTTGATGTCATCGCGATATGGCAGCTTATGCCCACCGCTTCCTATCCGTCACTTTGCTGCAGTTCTAGAGCGTGCGCGATTACTCGTGACACCCGACTCAGGGCCAATGCACTTAGCAGCAGCAATCGATGTCGCCACCATTTCCCTGGTACGTCAGAAAAAATCACTCGCCTTCGTACCGAGAGAAGCCTATGACACGATCCTCTGGCGTCCAGACATCAGTACGGTAGTAGACGCCATACACGCTAATCTTGACAGGCAAGCCACAGCGGCTCCCATGCATGCTATTTCGGTAAAAAAATATCCAAAACAGCGCGTAACGTCACAGCCCAGTGCAGCCCCTACGTACTCTAGTTAATGAATTAACGCACATAACCGTTCGTAAATCTTTTCATAGAGAGCCTTTCGATGCCCCTTTTTCTTTCATTACCTTCAAAACTTATTGACACCGGTTGGCGTTATCGCCCCGCATTAAGCACGGAGCAACTTGTCTTATAGGTCGTTGTCATATTCAGTTCTTTTACAATGTACCTTTTTTGCAACAAGCCCTTGCTGGCTATGACCTTCTTTCCTTACAGGCGTGGTTTACCTTTGCCACTATGTTTTGATAATGACCAGCCTTCACTTTTTGGTCTTCATGAGCTTTACTTTTCGAACAGTGGGAAAGGATGCCCGTACCATTTCACACGTGGGTGACAAACTTACACTGTTCGTCATCGTGGTGGGCGAAACGGCGCGGGCGGCGAATTGGGGATTAAATGGTTATGGACGACAAACCACGCCCATACTTGCCCAGCAGCCCGACATTATCCATTTTTCAGAAGTGACTGCTTGCGGCACAAGCACGGCGGTCTCATTCCCCTGTATGTTTTCATTGCCGGGGCGTGACGATTACGTAAGTGCCTATGCTCAGCAGCATGAATCTTTGCTGAACGCATTAGCCCACGCCGGAATAGAAGGTCACCTGGCTTGATAACCAGTCAGGCTGTAAGGGTGTCGGGAGTGACACAAAAGCGCTCTCGCCATAGGACTGTGCGCTTTTGTGCCAAGATGGACGGTACTTGGACGAGGCGCTGGTTCAAGATTTAACCACGCAAATTGACAGTACCTCAGCTGACCATGTGGTCGTGGTGCATAAGCTGGGCAACCATGGGCCCAGCTATTACAAACGCTACCCTGTTGCTTTCGAACGTTTTGTGCCCACCTGCAACTGCTCTGATTTAGCCACGTGCTCAAGACAACGGATGTTTTCCAAAAAAGCAAGATAAAAGCCAACTGTGCCGTTTCCTGCCCAATCACCAACTTTTAAGTAGTCGTTAAGTCTTTGATGGCATGATGTGGTTATTCTAACAACCTCAGTGGTGGATGCATGTTCCTACCTCACTTACCCAAACCCTATCTAGCTCATAAAGGCCTGGATGACGGCATTAATAATAAAAGCCTTACCTTAAACGTCATGTTTGTATTAATCATTTTATTAACAGCACTACTTGTGCTCTTTGAAATAAACTCGATAGAAATAATTATCATGTTATTGAGCGTGACGACAAGCAGTATAGGTCAGCTACTTAGGTTCTTCTACTCTGACGATCCACCAGCTTTTTCCCCCTGTGAGTTAATAGATGTACTAGAAGCGATAGGGGTCGCAGAGGTCGGAACGTTAGTATGTTTATATCTGCTTGCCTAGCTCGAACTTCTCATGGGACAGAAAAGAAAGTGACTGAAAGGGCCATGAGAAATCCAGGCTACGGTATCACTTTCAGCAACCTGCCCTGCGGGCTGTCGGTGAGCAGGTAGATCGCACCTTCCGGCCCTTGACACACATCGCGAATGCGCTCTTCCAGCTCGCCGAACAGCCCTTCTACGTCTTTGGCACTTGAGCCGTCATCAGATAATCGGACGCGGCGCACTTCTTTATTGACCAGTGCGCCGACCAGCAAGTCGCCCTGCCATTCGGGAAACAGCTCACCGCTGTAGAGCGCCATGCCGGAAGGTGCAATCGAGGGCGTCCATTCAAGCGTCGGTGGTTCGGTACCTGGGTAGTCTTCGAACGGCGTCACCCGTGCGCCGGTGTAATCCAGCCCACCCGTGGCGATTGGCCAGCCGTAGTTAGCACCTGCTTCGATGATATTGATCTCGTCACCGCCCCGCGGGCCGTGTTCGTGGGCGATAAGCCGCTGTTGTTGGTTGTCGAACACCAACCCTTGTACGTTGCGGTGCCCAAGACTGTAGATTTCCGGGCGAGCCTCACCGTAGTACACAAAGGGGTTGTCCTGGGGCACGCTGCCATCCGGGTTTAGCCGCACAAGGCTGCCGATATGATTGCCCAGATTCTGTGCCTCCTCGCGGTAATCAAAGCCATCGCCCAGGGTCAGTATCAGGGTGCCATCCGGTAGCCAGGCGATGCGCCCGCCGAAGTGGGCAGCGCCCTGCTTGGCGGGTTGAGCACGAAATATCTCGCTGACGTTTTCCAGGCTGTTCTCTGCCAGTGTGGCCCGGGCCAGACAGGTGTGGTTGGCCTGTGCAGTGCCGCAGGCGTAGCTGAGATACACCTGCCGGTCGTCTTCAAACTGCGGTGAAAGCGCCACATCAAACAGCCCTGCTTGCCCAGCGGCAAATACCTCCGGCACGCCGCCCAGCGATTCCACCAGTGTTTCCCCTTCATTGCTCAGCAGCCGGAGTCGGCCCGGGCGCTCGGTGACCAGCATCCGCCCGTCGGGCAGAAAGGCCAGCGACCAAGGGTGCGCTAAATCGTCGGCAAGCGTTTCAATATGATACGGCAGGTCGGCCTGCGCCTGGGCCGGTTGGCTAATCCCAGGCAATACCGTGGCCAAACCACCGACAGCGACCAACACCGCGAAACCGGAAAAACCGCGCGGGCGATTGGCATCTTGGACACGTCGACGCAGCCCCGCGAAAACGGTACCGGCCACTCCCGCGGTCGCCAGTATGGCAACAAGCCCCCCCAGCACCACGCGTTGCGGCAATCAAGGTGGGCGGTGGGGCCAGGGTATTAACCAGCCACAACGTGGCCCAGAGCCCGACAATCCCGGCGACCCCACACAGCGGTATTGAATACCGACCGCCCAGTTGACGGGACAGCAGCACGGCCGAGGTCTGGGAAACCAAGAAACCCACGCCAAACAACAGTGCGTAAAGCGGCGCAAAACTGAGCAGATCCTGCCATGTGGTGTTGATTCTTACGGCTGGCGGTATTGCCACGCCCATCGACTGTATCGCTGCCAGGTTGAGCTGGGTTTGCACCACGCTACCCAGGACCACGCCTACCAGCAGGGCGATTACAAAAGGGATAACGCTGGAAAATATGCCTGATGGTTGGGTCATCAATCTGCTCGGAAGATGGGATAATTTGCATGTCTCACAGACTAGCAGCTTCTGGGTAATTCAGTGAGATCAGCGACTTTTCTATTGTTAAGACGCATCAATATCGATACGTCGCTCATTTGGCATAATCCTCGAAAGCGGGTAGTGTTATTAAACGAACATTCAATAAAGGGAAACAATTATGCAACGTCTTCCGCTAGTGACCGCCGTATCGATGGGTCTTTTCGCTGGTGCTGCCGCCACCCAGGCGATAGCAGACACATCACCGCTGGAGCAGCAGCTAAAAGATCTGCAATCGTTTCAAGTCATCGCCCACCGGGGCGCCAGCGGCCATGCGCCGGAGAGCACCATGGCGGCCTACGAACTGGCCCATGAGTGGGGGGTTGATTACCTGGAGTTGGATGCCCAGCTTTCGTCCGACGGTGAAGTGGTGGTGTTTCATGATGACGCCATCGACCGCACCAGCGATGGCGAAGGCGCGATCAACGACTACACCCTGGAAGAGCTGAAGGCGCTGGATACCGGCACCTGGTTCAACGAGGAAAACCCCGATAGCGCCAGCGATGACTTTGCAGGGGCGCAGATGCTCACCCTGGATGAGCTGTTCGAGCACTTTGGTCACGATGCCCGCTACTACATCGAAACAAAGTCGCCCCAGCTGAACCCGGGCCTGGAAGAAGCGCTGGTGGAAAAGCTGGAAGAATACGACATGATCGAGAACGGTCGCGTCCTGGTTCAGTCCTTCGAGCAGGACAGCCTGTTGAAAGTGCAGGAACTTAACGACGACGTACCGCTGATCCAGCTGGTGTGGTACTACCCCAGCGAAGAAGACGATTCGACACTGGTGGAGTGGACAGGCGTAACGCCGGGCCCCGCCGAGATTACCGATGAAGACTTCCAGGCAGTTGCCGACTACGCCGTGGGCATCGGCACGAACTACCTCTATGACGGCCAGGAGGTCATTGACGCCGACTTTGTCCAGCAAGCCCAGGAAAACGGCCTGCCGGTGCACGTCTATACCATCAACGAAACCGAGGAAATGGAGCGCCTGATGGACATGGGCGTCAACGGCCTGTTCACCAACTATCCTGACCGCCTGCTCGAACTCGTCGAGTAACCACCGTTTCACGCACTATCACACCCGGCCACGGCCGGGTGTTTTTTCTAGCGAAACGCGTGTTCGTCGGGCCTGTGCTCGTTCATGGGGGTGAGCGGAAAGGCACTCAATCCTAGAAACATTCACTACTCCTTGTCACCAGATGCCCAACTGAGCCGAGACCCACCGCCCAGGCATCAATGTGCCGATGAAGGCGCCTAACAAGCCGACATAAGCGCCAAGCATCCATCGTTTGTGATCTCGGACACGGCCCTGCAGGATCGCCAGAAGCGCTAGCGATATGGCTACCAGCATCCACAACGATAACAGGTGGATAGGGCCCCAATGACCGATCATGGGAAACACCCCACCCCCCAGCCAAAAGGAGCTGAGCGCCGATGCCACCATTGCAGATACCCACGCTATGCCCAAGGTTTTGTGCAGCCAGTCGCCTTTATGCCTTAGCAATACGATTACGCCTACACCAAGTCCTGTAAACGATGCCCACAGATGTAACGTTAACACCACATTCCTCTCGCGCCTCTGATCCTGAACGCCCTGACATTAAATGCAACTTGTTGCATATCAAGAAGCATAGTAGCGACGCGCTCAGTATGCAACAATATGCATAAATGCAACGAGGCCATCCATGTCATTACGAGCCGTACTGCTTATCACACTACAACGCGAACCGGGTACTGGGTACGACGTTCTACAGCGTTTCAGGACAGGACTCGCTCATGTCTGGCAGGCCAGCCACCAGCAGATTTACCGTGAGCTGGACAAAATGCATCGAGAGCAACTGTTGAGCTGTCAGACCGTGGCCCAATACGACAAGCCGGATCGCAAGGTTTACCACATTACCTCGGAAGGAATTGCATTTCTGGAATCGTGGCTGGCCAGCCCACTGGGGCCCCAACCCGTGAGGTCGCCGTTGTTTGCCAAATTCTTTGTCTGGGAACGCTGGCCAGCCGACGCCCGCCATGCGGAACTGGCTTCGCTGCGCAACACCTTGGAGGAACGGATGGATAGCTACCAGGCTATTGAGTCGGCGTGGTTTTCCTCTCCCGACTCACTTCACCCGCACGAGCGCGCCCCGTGGCACACGTTGCGCCTGGGCAAACGCTTGACCCAGACCTGGCTGGCCTGGATCGATGAAGTGCTCGAGGAAGATCGCGAGGCAATCAGTTAGCGGTGGGTCTTTGAAAATCGTTGATCGATATACTGGCAAATTTTTCCAGGAAGAACACCAACGACTCGGGATGGCGGAAGCGTTCGCTGAAAGCTTCCTGACCTTCCGGCGAGTGGCGGGTGATATTGGCCTCGTACTCGTTACCTACCTTGAACACGTTGGCATGGTTTTCGCGCTCGCCTTCGCGGTGAACCGCAGTGAGCGCTGTTTGCTGCTGGAGCATGACCCGTAATCGGTTTGCATCACTTCTCTCGTCTTCCGTGGCCCACAGCGGCTGGTCGCGGTTACCGTAGTGATAGAGCATAATCGCCAGCAGAATGGCAAAGATGCTGCTGGTCAATACCCATGTCAGGGTGACACCTGACACCGACATTTGCAGCATCACCACAAATTGCACGACCGCACCCACGGCCAGTGCAACCGCCAGCGGTCGCCACATACGCGGGTTCATCACGCTGCGCTGAAGGCTTATTCCCCAAAGCCCCAGCACGGCAAAAAAACCGACGACCAGATACACCGCCGCGAGCAGCGTACCGCCACCCATCAATATGGCAATAATGCCGATTACCAATAACAGGCTATAAAAGGCTGCCAGCAGGCAGTAGGCACGCTGTAGGGTCATTGGATCCTCCTGAGCCACGTTGTTGTTATGCGGGGTCTTCACAACCGAGTATAGCCAATTCACCTGAGCATGCCTGCTGCCCCCCAACTAGCGTTTGGGCATACCGGCGAAGTTGATCCCCGCGGGCAGGCTGTCAACGCTAATCGCGTGATCCACCGTTGGCGTCGTCCGGCTTGGCCTTCACGGAAAGATCCTTGTCGCCGCGAATTTGTGCGTGGCTGATCAACGCAAAAATAAAGGTACCCCCGATCACGTTACCCGCCAGCGTGGGCAGGCCAAACTGGAACACCAGCTCGCTCCAACTGATATTACCGATCAGCAACAGGTAAAACCCTTCGCTCGCACCCACCACGATGTGGGTGAACTCGCCAATCGCCATGACGTAAGTAATAATGATGATGACCCACACCTTGGCTTGCCCGGCCGCGGGAATCAGCCACACCAGCGTGGCAATCATCCAGCCGGCGAGAATGGCCTTGGCAAACATCTCGTAGGGCGAGTTTTCCATCATGTGCTCGCCAATCGCGGTAAACGACTCATGAGTGGCCGCGTCAAACATTGGCATATACAGAAACGTGGCAGCAGAAAGTGCCGCGCCCAATAAGTTACCGACGAGCACCACACTCCAGAGACGCCCCAGGAAAGCAAAATTTTTCCGTGTCGGGTTGCTCATAATGGGCAATACCGCCGTCACGGTATTTTCCGTAAACAGCTGCTGGCGGGCCAGGATCACGGCAATAAAGCCGATGGTGTAACCCAGGCACTCGATCAGAAACCCCACATCACTATCCGGCAGTTTGGCGTGCATGACCCCCCGTGCCACCATGGAAAAGCTCATCGAGATGCCCGCGGCCACCGCCGACAGCAGCAGTGCCATCGAGCCGCGCGCCAGCTCCTTTTGGCCATCCATGCGCAACCGCTGGTGAACGGCGGCAGCCTGAGAAGGAAGTTCTTTGGCCTCTTGCTGCTCGGCATTCTCAGTGTTTCGCTTTGAACGCTCGATGGTGTCGTCGGTCTCTTGCTCACCGGCCGCCTCAGCATCCAGGCCACCTTCAAAATCATCTTCTGCGTGATGTACTTCCTGGTTCATAACCTTGCGTCCTCTGCCAACAATCCAAAATTCCAACAAAACAACAGGCTACTAGCCTAGCGGTAACCCTGAGAATTGGATAGCCAAATGCTTCCGGAGCGACCTTACCTACTCAGGTCCCTTCAGATACAAAAACCAACGCTTGGGTTGCAGTAAAACGCCTTGCGCACAACGCACCAACCCCGATGTCACGCTATACTTAGTCAATGGTTTTAACGGAACACCACGCTTGGATGCATTTATGACCGATACATCACGCCAGTCGACTCGGCAATCCTGGAACCCTGAAGGATATGCCCAGCATGCCAACTTTGTCCCCGACATGGGCAACGAAGTGCTTGCATTGCTTGCCCCCAAGCAGGGTGAACGGATTTTGGACCTGGGTTGCGGCGATGGCGTACTAACCGAGCGCATCGCCAAGAGCGGGGCTGAGGTGGTGGGAATCGATGCCTCGCAAGACATGGTCAGTGCCGCCCAGGAGCGCGGGCTGAACGCGCGGGTCATGGACGCCTACCAGATGCCGTTCGATCAGGAGTTCGACGCGGTTTTCAGCAACGCAGCGCTGCACTGGATGCTCGACCCTCAAGCGGTACTGGCCAGTATCAAACGCGCCCTGAAACCGGGCGGGCGTTTTGTCGCCGAGTTTGGCGGGCATGGCAACGTCGCCGCCATTTGCACTGCGTTGATTGGCGCCCTGCAGTTCCGCGGTATCAGCGCGCGTGGCCGCCACCCCTGGTATTTCCCAACGGCGGAAGATTATCGCCACCTGCTGGAAACCGTCGGCTTCAAGGTCGAGTCGATTGAGCTTATCCCTCGCCCAACGCGACTTCCCGCCGGCATGACCGGCTGGCTGAACACCTTCGCCAATCCGTTCTTTCATGGTTTGGAAGATGATTTACGTGAATCAGTGATCGACAACACCCAACTTCTATTGGGCCACAGCCTGCGCGATGCACAGGGCAACTGGACCGCCGACTATGTCCGTTTAAGGGTATCTGCTCGAGTCTGACCCGCCCGTCCCCGCCTCGCTTGAGGAGGGGCCAGACCTTACACCTTGCTAGAACTCGTCCCAATCATCGTTATCCTGTTGCGCCGTCGCTGGCTGCTTGCTGCGTGGGGGTTCTGATCCCGGCGCCGCCAATGTAGCGTTCGGCTGCGAGACATCCGGCTTGCGAGTATCAGCGCTGGACAGCGCGGCATCGCCCTCTTCCAGGCGGAAGGTGGCCATCAGGGCGGCAAGCTGTTTTGCCTGACCTTCCAGCGAGGCAGCGGCCACATTGGTTTGCTGCACCAGCGCGGCGTTTTGCTGGGTCACCGAGTCCATTTCAGTCAAGGCGGCGTTTATCTGTTCGATGCCGTTGTTCTGTTCCCGCGTGGCGGTGGAGATTTCGCTTACCAGGGTGGTGACTTGGCGGATGGAGTCCACGGTGTCATTGATCGTTTCACCGCTTCTTTCAGCCTGTTGCGCACCCTGATGAATCTGGCCGGTGGTGGCCTCGATCAGTTGGCGGATCTCTTTAGCCGATTCGGCACTACGGCTTGCCAACTGGCGCACTTCGCTGGCAACCACGGCAAACCCGCGCCCCTGTTCGCCAGCCCGCGCCGCTTCTACCGAAGCGTTCAATGCCAGAATATTGGTTTGAAAGGCAATTGAGTCGATCACGCCAATGATGTCGTTAACGCGCTCGGCACTGGTGGCAATATCACGCATCAGTTGCACCGTATGGGCCACTTCCTTGCCGCCACTTTCCGCTGACTGCGAAGCCGACACCGACAGCTGATCTGCCTCTTGGGCGGTTTCGGTATTGCGGCTCACCGCGGTGGCCATTTGCTCCATGCTGGAGGCGGTTTGCTGAAGTGCGGAAGCCTGCTGTTCCGTACGTGCGGAAAGGTCCTGGCTGCCTGCGGAAATATCCCCAGTACCGCTGAATACGCTATCGCTGCTTTCGCGCAGCGAGACCACCAGCGATTTAAGCTTGGTCTGCATATAGGCCAACCCTTTATAAAGCTGGCCTACCTCGTTACGTCCCCGGTCCTCGATGTCGGCAGTCAAGTCGCCGCTGGCGATACGCTCGAAGTGCTCCACCGCCTCTCGCAGCGGCGTGACCAGTCCGCGAACAATCACCATGCGCATGATCAGCGTCGCCAGTACGGCCGCGACCAACAGGACAATGGCGATAATGCCGACGATACGGTTCAGCGAAGAAACCTCGACCAGCATTTCGTCGCTGCGCTGATTGGCATAATGGGTAAACGCCTGCATGGCATCGTCAAAGGCGATACCCAGCTCGCTTAACTCTTCCTGGCTGCGCTGGACTTGGAACGGTGCTGCCTCCAGCAGAGGTTTAATGCCCTCGGTCACGAACGCATCGTAGGTCGATACCATCTCGTCAACGTACTCATTGCGAGGATCATCCTCGGCAAGCTCAACCTGTCGGAACTGCTCGAAACGCTCGTCGGCGGCCTCAATGGCGGCCTGGGCCATCGCCTGGCTCTCCTGGCCTTTTTCCGGGTTCCCTTGCATGCTGAAGCTGGCATAGCGATCGAGAAAAATCTGGGCGCGCAATGCGTTGACCTGGGTGCGGTTGGCGGCGTTGGCCAACTCTCCGTTGTTGATGGCCAGCTCGTTCAACGCATTTTCGCTGGTGGTGTTCGAATAGAAGCCCAGCCCGCCAATCAGCCCAATCATCAGCAGTAAGATAACCAGCGCGGCGGTCAGGCTCCATTTAATCGAGAGGTGCTTCATCCTGTTGATCCCTTGGGGTTTTTAAGAATAGGTATCAAGGCTTATCGGCAGGCAACGCCGAAAATGAAGTCACATTAGGGAAATTTAGACGTTAGTCTCACAAAAAAGCCCGGTGATGGGCAGAAAGCTCATCACCGGGCAGTCACGTAAGCTAGCGTTGGACTAACGGCAAGGCGTTAGATGGTTGCCATGTCGATGACAAAACGGTAGCGAACATCGCCTTTTTCCATGCGCTCAAAACCTTCATTGATGTTGTTGATATCCAGCATTTCAACATCGCAGGTAATCCCCTGGTCGGCACACAGCTGCAGCACTTCCTCGGTTTCCGCAATGCCGCCAATCAGCGACCCGGCGACCACGCGGCGTTTGAAGACCAGATTGAAACCTTCAATGGCCGGCTCAATGGGCTCCAACAGACCTACAATGATGTGTGTGCCGTCGTACTTGAGAGACGCCAGATATGGGTTGATGTCGTGCTGGACAGGCACGGTGTCGAGCATGAAATCGAAGGTCTCTGCCACGGCGTCCATCTGTGCCTGGTCGCTGGATACCACAACATGATCCGCACCGTTGCGCTTGGCTTCTTCTACCTTGGCGTCCGAGCGGGTAAACACGGTGACTTCAGCGCCCAGCGCTTTGGCCAGTTTGACGCCCATATGACCCAGGCCGCCCATGCCGATGACGCCCACCTTGTGGCCTTCACCCACACCGTGATGCTTGAGCGGCGAATAGGTAGTGATACCGGCGCATAAGATCGGCGCCGCAGACGCCAGGTCAATGCCATCGGGCATTTTCATCACAAAGTGATCGCTGACCACGATCTTGTTGGAGTAACCGCCCTGGGTCATGGTGCCATCCTGACGGTCCTCGCTACCGTAAGTCATGGTAAACCCGTTCAGGCAATACTGTTCCACGCCATCCTGGCAGGCCGAGCAGGTACGGCAGGAATCCACCATACAACCAACACCGACAATATCGCCTTCTTTGAAGCGGCTTACCTTGTCGCCAACAGATGTAACGCGGCCGACGATTTCGTGACCGGGCACAATCGGGTACTGGGTCATTCCCCAGTCATTCTTGGCGAAATGCAGGTCACTATGGCAAACGCCGCAGTACATGATATCAATGGCGACATCGTCTGGGCGGGGTTCGCGACGGTCAAAGGTAAACGGGGCTAGCGGTTTTTCTGCAGAAAAGGCGGCGTAGGCTTTTGCTTCGCTCATCAAATAAAGCTCCTTGTTCGGATGATTCCCTGAAAACTAGGGACTGGCTCCCAGTATCGACCTCAAGAGCGCTTTTAGCGATGAGTGAATCTACGAAACTTTTGCATGATCCTCCATATAATTGCTATAAAATAACAAAAGATCCTTAGAAAACTGTCATAATTATCCTATCAACAAAACTTTATCATGAGGCCGACATGCCGAGCGACGTAACCGACCCTGATGGCGGCGAGGAGACACCGGTCATCAGCGAGCTGGCCGAATTGATTACCCCACTGGTTTATCAGCAAGGCATGACGCCTACCGCGCTAAGCGGGGTATCGCTCCTCAGCCTTGACCGCCACCAACCGCGAACGCCGCTGCTTTACCAGCCTAGTCTGATTATCATCGCCCAGGGCCGTAAGATCGGCTACCTGGGGGACAGGGAAATTCATTACGACCCGGGCCAGTACCTGGTACAAACCCTGCCATTGCCGTTCGAGTGTGAAACCTACGGCTCGCCTGAAGCGCCCTTGCTGGGGGTTTCCATTCAATTGGAGCCCGCCCTGCTCAGCGAGATGGTCACCACCATGGGCGATGCACCCAGCCACAGCCAGACCACGCTGCCCATGGCATCGGTGGCCATGACACCAGGCATGCAGGCGGCCGTATTACGTCTGGTGCATGCCCTTCATGAGCCTTCAGAGCTCAACACAATGGGCACCGCACGGATACGCGATGTGGTATTTGAGGCGCTGAAAGGAGAGCAGGGGCAGGCGCTCAAGGCATTGGTGCGCGGCCACGGACATTACGCACGCATCGTTCAAGTGCTGTCGTTGCTGCATCGCGATTTTGCCAATGATTACAGCGTTGATCAGCTGGCCCGGCAGGCGAGTATGAGTCCCTCGACGTTTCATCAGCACTTCAAACAAATTACTCGCGCATCGCCGACCCAGTACATCAAGCAACTCCGGTTGATCAAGGCCCAACAGCTGTTGCTTCAGGACGACCATAACGTCAGTCAGGCGGCACAGGCGGTGGGCTACCGTAGCGTGCCGCAATTCAGCCGCGACTATAAGCGTTATTTTGGCGACGCGCCGTTGCAGCATCGTCGCCAGGAGCAGGCCATGCGCTCTTGAGACTGTGTTATCTCGAAAAAAGGGCTATTTGGCGAATAGCTGGCTCATGTCCTTGAAGGCCTTGAACTCCAGCGCGTTGCCACACGGGTCGAGCAGGAACATGGTGGCCTGCTCGCCCACTTCGCCCTTGAAACGCACATAAGGCTCAATCACGAAGTCGGTATCACGGGCCTTGAGGCGTTCTGCCAAGGCTTCCCATTCATCCCAGCCAAGCACCACACCAAAATGCGGCACCGGCACATTGTGGCCATCGACCGGATTGGTATGGACCTCTTCCTGGCCTGGCGTTTTGGGGTGTTCATGGATCACCAACTGGTGACCAAAGAAGTTGAAGTCGACCCAGTGATCGCTTGAGCGACCCTCAGACAAACCAAACACATCGTTATAAAACGCCCGCGCGGCATTCAGGTCGTAGACGGGAATCGCCAGATGAAACGGGGAAAGGCTCATGGTTATCTCCTGAAAGGTGAGTTGTGTTCATACCACTTTTGGGTTGGCTAACGCCTTGCGCCAGCCAGGCTGAATTGCCTTATCCTAGAGCGCGCCGTACCAAAATAAAATCCATTACGCGTTGATAATAGCGTTTTGAAACGATAAAAGGTGCTTCCATCAAGCGTTATAGGAATCAACAGGTGAACCCAGAAGACTTGGAAAAGCTGGTGACACGTAAAATGCCCTTCGGCAAATATGAAGGCTGGCTTATTGCCGACTTGCCCGGGCCCTACCTGAACTGGTTTGCGCGGGAGGGTTTTCCAACCGGCGAAATCGGTCAACTGCTACATTTAATGCATGAGATCGACCATAACGGCCTGAGCGGCCTGCTCGACCCACTGCGCAAAGGATAGCGTGGTTGCAACGGGTCGTTTCGAAATTCAAGCATGTCGAGATTCAAGCGCCCTGTCACGCTCAGCGATATATAACGCTTCATGTTGGCGGGCGTCGGCAGGGAAACGCCCCAGAGCCACCGCCTGATCAAAAAAGCCAGCGGCGGGAAGACCGGCACCTTGGCGACTGACGACTAATGCCGCGACCATTGGCTGACCGGCGGCCACATCCTCTTCCATGAGTTGCTCGAGCGCCTGAGCAACGCGCTGGATAGTACGGGGTGGCGTAAGCCCTAGCGCGTTCGCCACCTGCTGATAGGTCATGGGCAATGCATCGCGAGGTGCGTTTGCCAGCAATGTGCGCACCTGTTTTGCCATCGTGGTGTAGGTATCGTGCTGGGTCATCGTGGTCAGAGGCTCTCTGGTCGGGAAAACAGGCATACCGATCAATAGCTGGTTATGCTGAAGATATCCTGAATATATTAACGCTTTGAACGCTGGGAGAAAGGCATGGCAACACAATCAAGCGCTCAGCACCCGAAAGGGGGCAAATGGCCTACCCTATTGGCATGGCTGAGCGTGCTTGCTCTGCTCGGGGCCGCCATACTGATGGGCCTGGCAGGCCCCGCTTACCGTTGGGAGCTCATCGCACTCGGTGATGCCTTCAGCCTGCTGCGCTATGGTGTGTACGTGGCCGCTGCTGCCGGGGCGCTGAGCCTACTACTGCTGATCGCCGGCGCGATGACCCGCCGCTTTGGCGCGGGTGTCGTGGCGATTGTCGTCTTTTCGGGCACCGTCGCGCTGCTTTATTTGCCGTGGCAGCATTGGCAGCGTGCTCAGCAGGCACCGATGATTCATGATATTACCACCGACACGCAGAACCCACCGGCCTTTGATGCCTTGCGCGATGCCAGAGACGCCGCGCCCAACGCCGTTGATTATCCCGGTGAAGAAACCGCCCGCCAACAACAGGAAGCTTACCCTGAGGTGGAGCCTCTCGTGGTATCGGCACCAGCGCCGAGCGTTCTTGGCGCGGCTCAGGCAGAAGTGGAAGCCGCTGGCTGGCAGATTGAAACGATGACTGATAATACCATTGAGGCAACGGCTACCACCCCCTGGTTTGGCTTCAAGGATGACGTGGTGATTCGCCTGACCGAGCAGGAAAGCGGCGTACGAGTGGATATGCGCTCGGCGTCGCGGCTGGGCGCAAGCGATGTCGGTACCAACGCATTACGCATTGAAACCTTCCTTGATCGCCTGGGTGAGCGATTTGAATAGAGCGTCAGTGGACCTGCTTTGCCTGTGGAATAGTGTCGCGACAAACCATCTGCTCGGCATCCAGCGACGCAATCGGCACCTCCAGATTTTGCGGTATATCCCCGCTTAACTGTAAGGCCTGGTAGCGTAGCGCACATACGCGCAAAAACGACGTGAAGTTGCCCGCATCATGCCCGGCGGCTATGGACTCGTGATACAGCCGCGTGATCATTTGCGCCGTGTTCATACCGTCACGCCGGGCAATTTCACCGAGTATCTGCCAGAAATAATTCTCCAGACGTACGCTGGTCACCATGCCGTCAATGCGCAGTGAGTGGCTGGCGCTTTGCCAAAGCGTGGGGTCTGCATCGATAAACAGTTTGCACATCACACCGTCTCTTCACCGTGATTCATGTTTCCAGCATAGCCGCCATACAGGACTACGCCCAGATAACCTGGGCGTAGGATGATCGTTGGGCGGCGATGATGTCAGCGATCCAGTACCGCCATGAACTGGGCCAGCCAGGCAGGGTGTGCAGGCCATGCGGGCGCGGTCACCAGATTGCCGTCGGTTACTGCATCGGTCACCTCCAGGTTGGCGAAGCGCCCCCCGGCAAGCTCTACCTCGGGCTGACAAGCCGGATAAGCGGAGCACTGCCTGCCGTCCAGCACCTTGGCAGCCGCTAGCAGCTGCGCACCGTGGCAGATCGCTGCTACCGGTTTATCGGCCTCGAAAAAGTGCTGCACCATGGTGAGCACTTGCTTGTTCAGGCGAAGATACTCCGGCGCACGACCACCGGGCACCACCAAGGCATCGTAATCCGCCGGATCGATATCGGCGAAGGTCGCGTTGAGCGCGAATCGGTGGCCGGGTTTTTCGGTGTAGGTCTGGTCGCCTTCGAAATCATGGATCGCCGTCGCCACGCTATCCCCCGCTTTTTTGTCGGGGCATACCGCATCTACCTGGTGGCCCACCGCCATTAGCGCCTGGAACGGCACCATGGTTTCATAATCCTCGGTGAAGTCGCCGGTAATCATTAAAATGCGCTTGCTGCTCATCTCAAGTCTCCTTGTTATCAGCAACGAGGTTATCAATCATTAATCAACAACCGCATTGCTCAAGATAGCGTTACCACGCGGAGTCGCGTGTGTATTGAGCGTAGCAAGCGTGGGTAAAAGACGGGTAGTAGGCCATTACTACACTACCCACCATCTCCACATACTGTGATGACGGTGGGTAGATCGTACGCGTTAGCTGAGGCGAGGCGCGGCCTTTTGCTCCGGCAGTGATAAATGCCGTTGACCGGCGTCTTCACCAACCCGGAATCGGCTTACCAGCAGGTTCATGTCGCCGGCTCGCTCGTCGAGCGTCTGGCTTTCGGTTGAAGCCTCCTGCACCAGGCGGGCATTCTGGTGGGTCACCTGATCCAACTGGGCAATCGCCTGATTGATCTGCTCGATGCCGGACGACTGCTCATGGGTCGCCTGAGCGATTTCCGTCACGTAGCGCGTGACTTCACCCAGGCTATCGACGATTTCCTGGAGGTGGGTACTGGACGCGTTGACCAAGTGCTCCCCTTCGCTGACCTTGGCCACGCTGTCGTCGACCAGATGGCGAATTTGTGCCGCTTCCTCAGCGCTTCGCCCTGCCAGCTTGCGGACTTCCTGGGCCACCACGGCAAAACCGCGGCCCTGCTCGCCCGCCCGCGCCGCTTCCACCGATGCATTCAGCGCCAGCAGGTTGGTCTGAAAGGCAATATCGTCAATCGCCTTGATAATGCTGGTGATTTTTTCGCTGGATTCGCGAATGTTACCCATCGCCTCGGTGGTCCGTTGAGCGACATCGCCAGCAGAACGGGCGCGCTGGTCAACGCTGGTGCTCGCGCCTTTGGCATGGTCCGCATAATCGGCGGTCTGCTTGACCGTCGCGGTGATCTGCTCAAGGCTGGAGGCGGTTTCCGCCAGCGAAGCCGCCTGTTGATCGGTACGCTGGGAAAGGTTTTCGTTGCCCGAGGCAATCTGTCGGCTGCTCGCGGCAATCGCCTCGGCGCTTTGGCGAATTTGCGCCACCATCCCTTCAAAGGTATCCATCATGCGGTTGAAGGCCTGGGCCGTTTGCCCGACTTCGTCGTTACGCTGCAGATCCAGGCGCATGGAAAGATCAGCGTTTTCACCGGCAGCACCACTGATATTTTCCATCTGTCGACGCATGGTCGTCAGCGGCCCCAGTACCCGTACCATGGTACGCCAGCCGAAAATTGCCAGCAGCGTAATGACCACAAGCGTCACAACGATCAATAGCGTACGGCCTGCATTGGCCAGCGCTTCGGCCTGCGCAGCGGCAGTGTCGGCCTGCTCTACCGCGTAAGCTTCCACGTCTGTCAAGGCGTCGCCCATTTGCGCCATTGCCTGGCTGACGTTATTCAGCTCATTCTGGACCTGTGCCTGGCGGTCCAACTGCTGCTGGCGTAAGGCATAAACCGAACTGTCGTCACTGATCATCAAGCTTTCCAGCTCGACAATAATGTCATCCAGCCCGTTCACCAGTTCCATCTGCTCGGTATCGGTACTTGGCGAACGGGTAATACCTGCCAACGACTGGCGGGCCAAACCAATTTGCTGACCAATTTGGTTATAGCGCAGATTGACCAGTTCATCTTCACTTTCGACCTGCATCAAGCGTCGCCCCAAATCGGCGAGCGTCGCCACAGCAATGCGCACTTCACTGCTTAGCCGGGTGACATCGGCTTCATTGCTGAACAGGTTATCCAGCAGACCGGTAGGCAATGTTGTCATTCCGTCCTGGCGCCAGGCATTCAGGCGGTCTTCAAGCGCACGTTGTTCACGCACCTGAACCAGCGCGGTCCGTCCGGCAATATCGCCGGCACTGTTCATGACCTCGCCGATCAGCGCCTGCATCTCGGCGAGCTTTTCATCCATCTGTGCTTGCAGGGCAAGCTCTTCCTGACGAACGTTTTGCAGTGAAGTATCGCTCTCCAGCAGGGTCTGGTAGTGCTCATCGAGAGCGGCCAACTGGCTTGACTGGGTTTCGGCATCGTCGGCAGCCAGGTCATTGCGCGCCTGGCTGAAACGCTCATCAAGCGTCTCCCGCGGGGTAATGTCAGCCATGTCAGCTTCGCTTTCAGCCGCCAGCAGATCGGCATGACGCTGGCCAAAAGCGCCCATCGTCGACACCATTTCGCGACTGGCATTCTGCAATGGCATCACATCATTGGTGATGTAACGCTGTGAGTCGATCAAGCGCTGATTGGTTGCCCAGCCGGTGACGGCCAGTACAACGGCACCGATAACGGCGGCCAGAAACAGGCCTATCAACATGGCACGTAAACTGAGTGTTTTTTTCATTAGACTAGCTTCGCTCGTATCAGGGTAAATGACGTAACAGCGGCGGGTATGAGCGTTAGCGCAGCAGCGTTGACCACTCGACTAACTCGAATTGGCCATCGGTAATAATCGTCGGCCAGACACTGTCACTGGCCTGGTGATCGTCAGGCCCCAGATGCAGCGGCTCCTCAAGGCCGATATCGATCTCGCCAAGCCCAAGCAGGCCGTCAACAATGGCTTCTCGATCCGGCGAATCACCTGCCGCTTTAACCCCTTCCACAAACAGTTTTGCCGCCAGATAACCTTCCAGGGAAACAAAGTCGGGTTCACTGCCATCGGCATACGCATCAAGCGCCTGGCGATATTCGTCGACCGCCGGCAGATCAGAATCCAGTGGCGGTACAACCTGAGTCACGATCACGCCGTCTGCCTGGTCACCCAGCTCGTTCAACAGCGCCTGGCTGCCGACGAAGGACACATTGAGGAATACGGCGTCGGGCATATCCTGGCGGGCTTCGCGAATAAAGTCGGCGGCGGGGCCATAGGTACCCACGATAATCACCGCCTTGGGCGTTTCAGCAGCTTGCAGAATGGTGGCCAGCCCCTGATGGACATTGCGGGTACCGCGAGAAAAGCGGCCATGGGCCAGGTTATCGGTGCCGGTAAAGCCCTGCGCCTCAAGCGCTTGCTTGGCTCCGTTATAGCCCGCGTCACCAAAGCTGTCGTTTTGGGTAAAAAAGGCAATCTCTTGCGGCTCGATGCCTGCCTCTATCAGGCCATCCACCATGGCGGCGGTTTCCTGCACATAGCTTGCGCGGTAGTTGATGACATAACGGTCGGGAGGCGATTTGCGTAGCACTCCCGCGCCGGTAAAAGCGCCGAACAGCAGCGTCTCGGCTTCGTTGTAAATCGGTATGGTGACGGTAGCGGTGGGAGTGCCCACATTACCGATCGCTGCCAGGACATCCTCGTCCTGGACGACTTCGCGGGTATGACGAGCAGCGCTGAGCGGGTCATACCGGTCATCAAAGGCGGCAAGCGTCAGCGTTTCGCCATTGACGCCTCCGGACGCGTTGACTTCAGCGAAGTAGGTGTCGATACCTTTTTTCATGCCCTGCCCAAGCGATGCGGCCGGCCCGCTGTCGGGTGCTACAATGGCAAACTTGAGTTCCGCGTGGGCTGTCGAAATCGACACCACACTCGCCAGTAACGCTATCCAAAATCGTCGCATTGCCCCCTCCTTTATCTGCTTGCCCGCTTTATTGCCGAGTACAGCTTGATTGCCAGGCACGGCTGTCTCAGCACTTTTTTTAAGAACACTTTTAAGAACACTTTTAAAAACATTTCTAAAAACATTTTTAAAACAGTGTTATAGCGCTGTAGAGGTCACCACGCATAACCACTGCGTGATCACCCCCCAACAGTTCTATCGGCCGCAGAATATAGGACTAAAGGACAATTATCCTTAATTTCTAAGTAAACATTGTAGTGAAGTATGTAAACAAACGTTTGTTAAGCAGGGTCTGATTCATGCGTTGCCAGCTTAGCGGGGGCGTTGCAGCGCGAAACGGTCGGTGGTGCGAACATAGTCACTACCTGCCAGTCGCCCCACAGGGTTGAGTATTTCCAGGCTGACGTGTCGACCGTCCCAGACATCGTCGTCAAGATGCAGGGAGATCACGTTGGCAAGCACCAGATTGCCTGACATGGGCTGGTCACCAAAGCGAATGATGTCGCGCAGTCGGCAACCGAACGCAACCGGCGCGTTGGCAATGCGGGGGACCGACACACCGGGCATGGCGGCTTTTTCAAGTCCTGCCAGGGTGAATTCATCCTCGCCGGGTGGCAGGCTTGCGCTGGTGGTATTGAGCGCGTCGACCAATGCTTCGCTACCGACATGCACCACACACTCGGGATTCTCTTCCAGGTTACGCACGGTATCCTTGCTGCGGCCCTGGCCGTTCTGTAACGGCGAGAACCCCAGCACGGGCGGATCGACGCTGACGACATTGAAGAACGAAAAAGGGGCAAGATTGGCATTGCCCTGGCGGTCCTGGGTCGCTACCCAGGCAATCGGGCGAGGGCAAACCGAGCCGGATAGCAGCCGATACAGAGTGCCCGCTTCAAGCGGCGTTTCGTCGAGCAAATAATGCATGGCGTTTCCTCATCGCAGACAAAAGGAGTCATCACGCTACCACACCCAGCTAATACGCAAAGACATGTTACCCTTGGCATGTCAGTATTAGCCGCCGTTTTGTTATCTCCAAGAGGTTTACGATACCTGTGACTTCATCCCTCCCTGACCGTCCGCTCTCCCCCTGTCGTCAGATCTGCCGCATAGAACCGACCCAATCACTTTGTGAAGGTTGCGGGCGACGTCTGGATGAAATCGCTTGCTGGGGGCAGATGACCGAGGCCGACAAGGCCCCGGTGTGGCAACGTATTGAGGCCGAAGGCTATGTTGTCTCTGGCGGTAATTCAGCGCGTGGCGGGTGATGGCGATCGCTCAGGATGTGGTGAAGCTCACCGCAGTTAACCAGGGGATCATCGCAGTTGATCACGATATCCGAGTGCGCCAGCACGTAACTGCGCCCGGTAATGGTGTTCTCCACCACCTGATAAGCGCCTTCCTGGTGGGTATCGATGAAGGTGCCGATAAAGCCTGTATCGCGCAGTGACACGGTTTCCAGCTTGTCACCTTGCCTGAGTCGTCCTTCGTAATGCATCAACGCCAGCCGCGCGGACGTTCCCGTACCGGTGGTGCTGCGGCAAATAACGCCGGGATGCACGTAGGTCGTTGAGCGGGAACGCACATAACCTTCGGCGACCTGTTCTTCAGGCCCCATGAAGTGCAGGAACGGCAGCGGTCCGACATCCCCCAGGGTGTAGTGGGAAAAACCGCGCTCAGCCTTGATGGCTTCCACGATTTTATGCGCGCAAAGCGCCAACGCCGACTCTTCTTCCAGGGTCAACTTGAAGCCTAATTCAGCCGCATCCACCAGCGCATAAAAGCCACCGCTATAGGCAACCGAGTAGGTCACGGGGCCGATGCCGGGCACGTCGATCGTCTCACGGTAGGTGTCGATATAGCTCGGTAGACCGCCACAGGTGACCGACTCTACGACCCCGTCATGTACCTTGGCCTCTACCTGCACCAGGCCGGCGGGGGCTTCGAGCTTGAAGCGCTGGATGCCTTCCTGCTTGGGTACGATACCGCTTTCCAGCACTGCCGTGGCGGTGCACAAGGTGTTGGACCCCGAATAGATCGGATAGCCCATGACTTCCATGATGATATAACCGGCGACGGCTTCCGGGTCGTTGGGTGGCACCAGCAGGTCTACGGACATCTCGGGAATGCCGTAGGGCTCTTCAAGCAACAGCCGACGCAGGCCGTCGGCATCATCGCGCAGATACTCCATCTGCTCGCGGACGCTATTGCCCGGAAGGTGATCAATACCCCCCGTTACAATACGGCTGACATCGCCTCCCGCGTGGGTGTCCATTAACTGGATGGTATGTTGAGTATTCATTCGCCGGACTCTTTGCAGTTAGGAAGCGTTAAGGGCAAACGGAGCGCCATGGGACTCCCATTGGCTATCCGGGACAATCACGATCTTGCCGAGATAGTTACTGCCACGATTGACGAAATAGCGCTCGGCGTCATGGAGTTCGGACAGTTTGAAGGCCGCATGCAACACCGGCTTCAACTCGCCGCTACGAATCCAGGCAATGAGCTGTTCGGCCTCTTCCCGCGTGCCGTGAGAGACCCCAAAGATCTGCACCTGGTAGAGGTAGATGCGCGTCCACATGACCTCGCTGAGATTGCCGCCGCTGGCCCCGGCGATGGAAAGCCGCGGGTAACGTTTACGGTGCTGCATGTCGACAATCATGGTATCGATGAACAGGTTGGTCATCTCACCGCCAACCAGGTCCATCACCGCGTCGATGGGCTGGCCGTCGGTGGTAGCCAGCACGCGATCGACAAAGGTGGGTAAATCGCCGCGGTCGATCACCGCCTCGGCCCCCAGGGCGAGAAGTGCATCGGCTTTATCGGGTTGACTGACGGCGTAGGGAATCGCGCCGACTACCCGGCAAAGCTGAATCAGCGCCGTGCCCACCCCGCCGCTGGCGCCGGTGACCAGCACACGCTCTCCGGCGCCGATCCCGGCGGATGTCATCATGTGGTAGGCCGTCTGGTAGGAACACATCCCCATGGCGGCAAGCTCGGCATCGTGCAGCGCCGGGTTGGGCACGTGGTGAAACTGGTCAGACGGTACGGCGATGTACTCGGCATAGCCACCATCGGCCCCGTGGCCATAGTAATCCGGGGTCAGGTTGATATCACGGCGATCATCGGCATACAGATTGAAATCCAGAAGCCCCCGCTCACCGATCCGCGAAGCATCAACGCCCTCGCCCACCGCCACGACACGGCCCGCCACATCGGCGCCCTGAATGCGTGGGAACGTCAGCGTGGGCTCACCGCCCATGGCAAACGAGGTCACGTCGCCCTTGTCCTTGGTGGGATACAGTCCCTCGCGGGCCTTACGATCGGTATTGTTCTTAGCCGTCGCCGTGACCTGCACCAGGACCTGGCCTGCCTGGGGTTTGGGGGTCGCCACATCCTGACGGTACTCAAGCTTTTCGATACCGCCATGCCCGGTTAGCAGCATGGCCGCCATGGTTGTCGGCGGCGTTGAACTAGCATTTGCGTCTGCCATTCGCTGGGCTCCTCTCGACTAAGAGATAAAGATGTTGTGCCTGATAATGACCATAACAAACTTTTGTGTCGTCTCCATCAGGCCACGCTGGATGTCAAAACCAGTGCTTGCGCTTGAATAGCCAGATCAGCATCCCACCGATACCCAGCATTACCCCCCAGACAAAGAAATAGCCGTAGCGATAGCCAAGCTCGGGCATATACTCGAAATTCATGCCGTAGATACCGGCAATAAAGGTGAGTGGTACAAAGATAGCGGTAATCACCGTCAGCACGCGCATGGTGATGTTGAGCTGGTGCGATGAAATCGAAATGTAGCCATCGACCAGATCGCCGCAGATGTCGTAATACATTTGCGTGAGCGTATAGAGCCGCTCAAAGCGCTCTTCCACGTCGGTAATCGCGTGGAGGGTGTCGCTTTTATCACGCGGCAGGTGGGCATAGTCGTAGGCGGTCAGTTCCTGGGTAATCCCCTTGTGGTAGCTGAAGATTCGACGCATTTTCACCAGCCGCGAGCGGTAGGCGGTAATACGCCGCATCAATACGTCATTGCCGTTATCCAGCAGTTCATCTTCCAGATCGCTGAGCGCCACTTCGAATTCCAGCAGGCTATCGATGTAATACCCGGCCGACAGGTACATCACCCGCAGTGCCACATGCTCTGGGGAGTGAGCCAGTAGTGCACTGCCCTGCTCATTGAACAGACGCTTGATGCTTAACGCTTCGCCCGGGTGAAGGGTGACCAGGAAGCGCTCACCGACAAAAAAGCTCACTTGCTGGGGCACGAAGTTCAACTGGGCATCAAACGAGGAGATACCGCGGTAAATGATCAGTGTGTGGTGATCGAACTCTTCGATTTTGGGTGGATGGCGCTCTTTATGCGCATCCTGAATGGCCATCGGGTGGCATTCAAAGTCTTCCAAAAAGCGCTGCTCGACGGCTTGGCTTTCGCCTTGCATATCCACCCAGATATGACTGCCCGGTGTTTGTCGCCACAGGTCGATGAGCTTTGCGTCGCCTTCGTGTACTTCACCTTCGGGGGTCGTTAACAGCGTCCGAATCATGATCGTCCCTGATGGTTAACTGATGACGTTTTGGCAGACACCTTCATGCGGGCGCGTCAGCCATACAGGCCTGTGCTTTACCGGCATGTTTGGCGTTATACATGGCAACGTCGGCGCGTTTGAGCAGTTCCAGTGCCGTTTCACTTACGTCTGGCTTATAGAGCGCCACGCCAATGCTGGCGCTGACATGCACCTCCGCCTCCTGCAGCTGTACGGGCTGCTCGAGGGTATCAATCAACTGCCGGGCAAGCCGCTCGGCGGCATCGAGGGCGATGTTTTCCAGCAGCACGACGAACTCATCTCCGGCCCAGCGGGCTACGTAGTCGGTTTCACGCACGGCGGCGCTTAGACGTTTGGCGAGTTCACGCAGCAGTTCGTCACCGGCTGCATGGCCATGCAGATCGTTGACGGCCTTGAACCCATCGAGATCCATGAACAGCACCGCAAGAGCCGTTTGCTGGCGCCGGGTGCGCGCCATCGCCTCTGGCAACCGCTCATCCAGGGCCCGCCTGTTGGGCAGTTGGGTAAGTGCGTCTTCACGGGCTTCCAGATCGCGCAGGCGCTCGAGCTGTATGCGCTCGGTAACATCGTGGAGAAACAGGCTGCGCTGCCTGCGTCCCTCTATATCGAGCGACTTGATGCGCATTTCCACTGGCAATGAGCTGCCGTCACGACGTGCAGCGTAGTAGGTGACGGGCGTCTGCTGGTCGCCTTCCGGCATGCCATCAGGAAAGATCAAATGCTCAATGGAGCGCGCCAGAGCTTCCCTGCGCGTCCAGCCAAACATCGTCGTCGCGGCTCGATTCCAGTCCAGCACAAGGTCGTTATCGTCAATGCTGATATAGGCATCATAGGCCGACTCGATCACCAAGTTCAGCTCTCGGGTGCGCCGCTCAATCTGGTTTTCAAGATCCAGGTGCAGCGCTTCGAGAGATGACTGGGATGCTTCCCGGCGCTGCTTTTCAAACAGGAACCGCTCACGCAGGTGAATTTCATCAGTAACAATCGATCCAAGATCTTTAAGCGCGTTGATCTCGGCGTCGCTAAGCCGACGTGGCCTTGTGTCCACGGCACACAGCGACCCCAACGCCAACCCCTTTGATGTGCGCAGCGGAATACCCGCGTAAAAACGCACTCCGCCTGGCACGGTCACCAACGGATTATCGGCAAAACGCGGATCTTCTCGGGTATCTTCAACAATCAGCGGCGCAGATTCCGCAATGGTATGGGCGCAGAAAGCCACGCTACGTGATGTTTCACGAAGCTCAGTTCCCACACGAGATTTTATCCATTGCCGCTTGGCGTCAATCAGCGTGACGGTCGAGGTCGGTACATTCAGTAATTGGGTGACCAGACGCGTCACCCGGTCGAATGCGGGTTCTTCCGGCGTGTCCAGCAGCGCCAATTCGTAAAGCGCCGCCAGCCGAGCCTCTTCGTCGGGAAGAATAGGGTAGTTCATTGACTGTGGCCCATGACGGTAGACGATAACCAACCATCATAACGTGATCAGCCATGCTTTGCCCAAGATGCCCGATGACCAACCACTTTCGCCCAGCTAACACTTACCAGTGTAGAAGCACATAACGCACCGAGGAAAGGACCCAGCGTGGGAATACCAGCAGGGAAAGTCGCCGCCATGAGACCCGCTGCAAGGCTACCACTGGCCAGCCAGCCGGGTAACACGGCGCCTAAAAGCCCTGCAATACCGCCGCCAATCGCAGCCGCGGTGGACATCCGCTTCCATAGCCCCAGCAATACCGGTACGACAATCGCGGCACACAGCAAGTCGGCGATCAGGAATAGCCGCAATACGGAAAGCCCCTGAAGGGCGATGATCACCACCGGCACCATCAGCACAACGGTCCACCAGCGCGCCGTGGTCAGCGACCTGCCCTGCTGCTCATGCTGGGAGACTATCAGCGAGGCAATCGCGTTCTGTAGCGTATCGACACTGGACGCCACCAGTGTCACCGCCAGCACCAGGACCAGCATGGCGAGCCACGACGGCGCATTTCCCAGCAGAGCAAAAAACGGGATTGGCGGCTCACCCAGCGCAACGCCACTCATCGCGGCAAGCATCCCCAGGCCGCCGATGACCATCACCACAGCGACGGTCATGCCACCCCCCAGCCAGGCCCCCTGGCCCAGACTGCGTGAATCCTGCGCGGCCCACACTCGCTGCCAGTAACCCTGGTGGAAAAGGTTAGCCGCGGTAACAGCAATGACCAGTGTCACCGCTACACTCAGCGCGTCGCCCAATGGGGCACTCGGCATCGACGATACGTCTGGCATGGCGGGTAAATAGGTGAAGGCAACACTGCTGACGATAAGCAGCAGAGCGATCAACAGCCAGGCCTGCCACCGGTCGGTGGCAAGGCTCGCCCTAAGCCCGCCGAGCACGGTATAGGCAAGCGTGCTCAAAGCGACACCGAGGACAACCAAAGCGGGCGGCACATCGGAAAGTAATGCGGTAATCGCACCAATCGCCGTCAGCTCTGCAGCGAGAAAGCAGGCCATATAGGCCACTGACACCAGTGACACCCAGCGCCGCACGCTGGTGCCGTAGCATGCCTGGGCAAACTCGGCGATGCTTCTGCCTTCGGGCAGTGCGCGGCGGATGGCCGGCCCATAAAGGCCCAATACGATAAATGGCAATGCCGAACCGATGGCATAACCCGCAAGCGCCACGGGGCCAACAAAGGCGCCGATTTCCGGCGGGGCAAACAGAATCCATGCCCCCATCCCGGAGGCAAGAAACGACAGTCCGAGGGTCGCTCCGGACTGGGAATTGCGGGCCGTAATGTAATCATCGACCGTGCCACCGGCCCAGCGAGCCCGCAGGCCAAGGATGATGAAAACGCCAAGTGCCGCGGCAAGCGCAGCTGATGTCAGGTAGGGCATGTCGCACTTCCTCCGCCGGTATCATCCGGATCAGGTTCCAGGGTCAGCGCAAGCGCACTCTCAGCCTCTTCGAGGCCCCCCTGGCGACAGTGTGTGAAAGATCGTTATGAACAGGTATTATTCTCAACGAGAATCGCACCAACGTAAAGTGGCGCGCGCATGCCATAACGCGCAAGCACTCGGTGCTTCACACGGCCGAGGGCTTTCAATCCGCGTCATCGCTCGCCATACTCCGTAGGTGCTCTAATAACGTTATAGAAACCGTGCGCCCAGAGCGACACGGTTCGCTCAACGGGAAATCTCTAATGCGCTATACAGAAGCCAAGGAACATACGCCGGGCAGGCTCCACGCCTTGTTTGCTGACCCTTACAATGCGTTTGAAAACGATACGGATGAGCGACAGTTACATCTGCATATTGCGCTTTACTTGCTGTTGGCACGCCCCATGGAGCGTGGCTTGATGACGTTGAGAGTCATCCATGGCTGGGAGAACGGCGGTTTCGAGCCGGATGACTTGCAGCATGCCGACTACGCCATTCACAACGTGGCTGATTTTAAACGCGCAGTCAGCACCTTTACTCAGGCTTCAAAAGACAACGTCGCCCTTCCGGCCGCCCGTGATGACCTGCTGGCCAGCCCGCTAGACGATGCGATCGCCAATGCCGAGGCAGACGGGCAAACGCTGGATGAAGAAACGCGCACTATTCCGGCCCGCTGGCCTGCTTTTGAAGGCGGTTTGGCACTTTATACGCTGTTCAAGATGTACCACCGCCTGGTATACGGCGAGGACGAAGCGTACCGCTGCACCCAGTGCTATACCGCCCAAGGGCTGCGCGAGATTCACGAATTTCATCTTGAAGAAGGCGAGTTTGCACTGCTGGTGCCAACCGGCAAGCATTTTGCCAGCGAGCCTTCAATGCTGGTGCTGCACGAGAGTCAGCTTGATCCGATTGAACGGCTGCTGGAAGAGAGTTTACCGCTGTTCCAGGATTTTTAGTCCTCGCATTGACGTTCCCTCGGCCCATTCAGGCCGAGGGAAATATCGTTTGGCGAGTGACATCAGCCAAGTGAGATGGTGCTATTGATACCGCTGGAGACGTTTTCCGGCTCAAACCAGCGTGCTGTCACGGTCTTGGTCTGCGTCCAGAAAGCAATCGCCTGCTTGCCGTTGGGACCCAGGTCACCAAGCTTCGAGCCTCGCGAACCGGTAAAGCTGAAATAGGCCACCGGCACCGGGATCGGTACGTTGATGCCGATCTGCCCCACATCGATATCGTTTTCAAAGCGCCGCGCCACCCATCCGGAGTTGGTAAAGATCGAGGTGCCGTTGCCGTTGGGGTTGGCATTGATGAACGCGATGGCATCATCCAGGGTTGCCACGCTGACCACGCAGAGTACCGGGCCAAAGATCTCTTCCCGGTAGATGGACATGTCTGCCGTCACGTCGGCAAATAACGTCGGCCCGACAAAATTACCTTCCGGATAGCCCTCAACCGAGCAGCCTCGCCCGTCGACCATTAATCTGGCGCCCTCTTTTTCACCTGCGCCAATCAAACGCTCGACGCGCTCCTTGGCCTGAGGGGATACCAGCGGGCCCAGGTCAGCGTCGCGCTGGGTGCCAGGCCCGACTTTCATGCCACGAGCGCCTTCCACAATATCGTCGAGCCATTCACGGGCTTCCCCCACCAGGACCACCACCGAGTTGGCCATGCAACGCTGCCCGGCCGCCCCAAAGGCAGAGCCCAGCAGGCTGTCGATCGCCTGACTGCGATTGGCATCGGGCATGACCACGCAATGGTTCTTGGCGCCCATCATCGCCTGCATGCGTTTACCCGCCGCGGCGGCGCGGTTATACAGCAGCGAGCCTACGTGGGATGAGCCAATGAACGACAGCGCCTTGATCGCCTGATGATCGGCGATCTGGTTCGCCACCTCGGGGCCGCCGTGAACCACATTCAATACGCCCGCCGGAATGCCCGCTTCGTGGGCAAGCTCCACCAGGCGCATGGTCGAGCTGGGATCCTGCTCCGAGGGTTTCAGCACGAAGGTATTACCGGTCGCAATGGCCAGCGGGAACATGAAACAGGGCAGCATGATCGGGAAGTTGAAAGCAGTAATGCCCGCCCCGACACCCAGTGGATGGTGCATGGTGTAGACATCGACCTCGTTGGCGGCATTATTGGCCAGTTCCCCCAACTGGAGTGAGGTAATGGAGCAGGAATGCTCGACCACCTCCAGTCCGCGCCCGACCTCGCCTTCAGCATCCGGCAGGGTTTTGCCGTGCTCTTCTGTAATCAACGCCGCCAACTCTGGGGTGTGCTCGCGAATCAGCGCCTGTAGCTTGAGCATGATGCGCATCCGTTTACCCAGCGGTACCTTGCGCCACTCCTTGAAGGCCATTTCAGCGCTGGCAATGGCGCGCTCGACTTCGTCGGCGGTGCAGAAAGGCACGCGAGCGACGACTTCCTGGGTAGCGGGATTCACCACATCACGCCATTCCTGGCTTTGGGACATGACGGGCTGACCATCGATAAACATGGGGATATCGCGAATGGGCATGGCGTTGCTCCTGTTGTCATTGTGTTAGAAAGTTGACGTAAACGTAAACGCACTATTGCACGAGTAAACAGAATCTCGCGCGCGGCGTCAATTAGCCTTTCCATCACGACGTGCTGCTGGCAATGCGCCAGCAGAACACGTACCAGCGAAACAGCACCAGGAACATCGTTTTGCAGCGGTTTGTTATCGCTGGATCAGCCCGTTGGTCAGCCACGGCAGCCATGCGAGCAGCACCAGCGTGACCAGGGTTGCCAGCAAAAACGGCAGCAGTGCACGGAAGATTTTCAGCGGTGGTGCGCCGGTCATCGAAGAAGCGATAAACAGCCCGGCACCAACAGGGGGCGTTAACAGCCCCAATACCAAGGTCAGACATACCACGACGCCAAACTGATAAGGGCTGATGGCAAATTGCGTCTCGGCAATCGGCATCAGGATCGGCACCACAAGAATCAGCGCGGCGATACCGTCGATGACCATGCCCACCAGCAACAGTGCGCCAATCACCATGAGCAGGAAAATGAAGGGATTGGCAGTAAGGGCTGCGATCCACTCGGCCGCCATCTGTGGCAACTGTTCGTAGATCACCACCCAGCCAAATACGCCAGCGGCGGCAATCAGCATGATGACCAAACCGGCATTGACCGCCGTGCGTTTGAGCACTTGGGGCATTTGAACCAGACGTAGATCGCCATATACAAAACGCCCCATGATCAAGGCCGCAAGCGAGGCCAACGCCGCCGACTCGGTGGGTGTGGCAATGCCCCACAGAATGCCGCCGATAATAATCACCGGAATCAGCATTGCTGGCAGCCCCCAAAGCGCATCGTGCACCGCCTGACGGCGACTGGGCCACTGGCCTTTGGGGTATTGCTGCACCAAGCCGACCAGCGCGATCACGATAAAGAAACTTGCCCCCAGCAGTAACCCCGGCAACAACCCGGCAATAAACATCTCGGCGATAGGTACCTGGGCCATTACTCCGAACAGCACAAACAGCATCGAGGGCGGGATGATCGGCGACAGCAGACCACCTGCCGCGGTAATCGCCGCGCTGTACGGCGTATCGTAGCCTTCCTCTTCCATGGCGGGCACCATGGCGCGGGACATGATAGCGATTTGCGACGCCGCCGAGCCGATAATGGCCGCCATCATCATGTTGGCGACCAGGTTGATATATGCCAGGCCTCCACGGAAACCGCCCACCAGAATTCGTGCCAGGGCGATCAAACGTCGGGTGAGACCGCCTTCGTTCATCAGCTCTCCAGCCAGCATGAATAGCGGGATCGCCAGCAGCCCATAGCTCTCGATGGCGCTGAATAATTGCTGCGGGTAAGACTCGAACAGCACGCTATTGCCCGACACGTAGATATACACCATCGCCGTCAGTGCGAGCACCAGGGCAATCGGCACGGCACTGATCAGTAGCAGTACAAACACGGCAATCGTCATAAGCGCTCCACCCACATCATCGTAAGGTCTCGACCGTCGGTTCGTCGTTAGGGCGGCGCCACTGGGTGACGGACTGCCAGACGTTGGCCAGCCCATGCAGGGAGAGCGATAGCGCAAACCACGGCACGATCAACCAAACCCAGAACTTCTTCACGCCTAGCGTTGAGGTGTTCTCGGCGTATATGAAGTTGAAGGTCTGCCCCTGAAACGCGCCGGTGTCGAAGCCTAGTTGGGCGAGCATGAAGGGCTGATACCAGCGCCAGCAAAGCCAAACGAGCAGCAGGGCAAACACCAGCACCATGGCATCCACCCAGAGGACGATCAGTTTTCGCCCGGCGCGGGGCAGCACATCGCTCAGCAGAGTCACCGCCACTCCCTGTCGACGCTTGAATACTGCGCCAGCAATCAGGAACGTCATCCAGATCATCGCGTAAATGGATAACTCACTTATCCAATAAAGCGGGTTACCCAGTACACGAAAGGCAATATTGATCAGGATCAAACACGTCACCGCCGCGGCCAGAGCGGCAGCGGCGGTTTCTTCAAAGCGGGCAAGCCCCGAGGAAAGGCGTTGCAACATGATCGTGGATGGTCCTCGTCAGTGGTCGAGTGGTTGGCTTGTCGGCGGTTTACTCGCGCAGGCGATCGGCTTCCTCGCGCAGGGTTTCCAGCATCGGCGCCTTGGGTGCCCAGATATCTTCCCACTCGGCAATCGCCTCGGCGAAAAACTCAGCATCCGCTTCGACGATATTGATATCCAGCGCACGGATCTCTTCTTCCTGAGCGGCGTCTTTTTGCTCAAAGCCTACCAGTACATTCTCCAGATGCTCGGCCATGGTCGTGTCGATCAGTTCACGGTCTTCTTCGGATAGCTCCCGCCATACACGCCCGGACACCACCCCCACCATGGGGAACATCATGTGATTGGAGATCAGCAGGTTATCGGCCTGCTCGTAGAATTTTAGAATTAGAATAGAGTCGAAATCCATATCGATGGCATCTACCTGACCGTTGGCCAGGGCATCGTACACTTCCAACAGCGGCATGGGCGCTGGGGCCGCACCGGTTGCCGTATAGAAATCACGGATTGGCTCAAATGGGGTAATCCGCAGGCGCAGGCCTTCCAGGTCATCAGCACTCTCGATAGGGTCACGGCTGAGCACCTGACGCATGCCCACCATACCGTAACCAACGCCGACCAGACCGACACCTTCCGGCATCAGGTCCAGCAGCTCGCCAGCAGCGTCTGAACGCAGCAAGCGAGCAGCGTGGTTGACGTCATCAACCAGATAAGGCGCATAAAGCGCGCCAAAGTCGGGAATCCGATTGGAGATTTCGGCAATGGTCAGGAAAGCCATGTCCAGCGCACCGCTTTGCAACTGCTGCACCATCTGCGCTTCGTTACCCAGTTGCTGGGCAGGGAAAACCGATACGCTATGCTCGCCATCAGAACGCTCATGCAAGGTGTCGGCAAAGGCTTCCGCTTCGGTCGACCAGAGATGCTGGGCGGGGGTAATCAGTCCTAAACGAAAGTCGCGTGCCTGAGTGCTGAGTGACGCTGCCGCCAGCGTAGTCGCGGTAATGGCAAGGGTCAGCAGTTTACGATGGTTCATGTAGCGCCTCTTGTAATTTGCGTCGTGCCTGTTGCCCGGTACTTGTTGCGCAGTACTTGTTGCATGGAACCTGCGCGTGGCACGGCATTATGATGAGAAGCCAAGAATACCCTACCCCAAGCGTTGAGGGCAGCCATCGCCACTAACGTCGTACCCGGCTTGCCTGCTTACTCGACTGATGCGAGATAGGCAGCCTTGAGCCGATAGAACTCTTCCACAATCGCCGCCATTTCATCGGCGTCATAGGGGCATAGCCCGCTGACGACCAACTTCTTGGAGCCTACCCCAACCGGCTCGCCCGCTGATTGAATGGCAAATTCGAGTAACGCATCGGCACGCTTGCCCTGCACATCCAGCGACGAGTCGCTGAGCGTCAATCCCGGCGATACAGCGTTCAGACGCTCCAGCGAAAACCCCATGCTGTCGTAGATCACCAATGGACGCTTGGGGTTGAACATGACCCCGTGCTGTTCCATGAGCGGCTTGAGGTAGTGGGGAAAATTCTTGCCCGAAAACGCTACGTAGCAGCGGGCAAACGCTTCTACTACCGAGGCATCGTTGGTCCACTCCCCCCGTCGGGTAACCTGTAAATAATGTTTACCGTCTTCACCGCATACGTGAAGCTCGCCATTTTCAGCTTCGCTGAACAACAGTGGTGTATCCGCGCCCACCATGCTGGTAAAACGAAACGTCATGTGCCGTGACAAACCAAATTTTGCCAACACCAGCGCAAAAAGAAGGTCCCCTGGCACACAGAAACGCCGCGCATCCGGATTATGGATCGGGTTGTAGTCCCCCGCGACGCCCTTGGCGAAGTGGCTGGCCTGCTCAGCGGAGATCACCACATACTCTCCGCGCTGCGTGTAAAATTCCTTGAACATGGCGTTGGCTGTCTGCTTAGCGTTGAAATCAAAAGTCGATGGCGGGCTTACGACGCGCATAATGCCATAAAACGTCGATCAGCAGGAGTCATCTGCAAGGAAGCCGTATGCCAAACCCGCGTCACCGCTCAAAACGTCTATCCCGCATCCTGGTTGTCACACTCTTGAGTGCTTTGACGGTGGTGCTTGTCTGGCTCATCGGCAGTACCTGGTTGCTCAACAGCCAGTGGCTGCCGCAGCAGATTTCCAGAATCGAAGGCGTCGAGGTGCGCTGGTCAACTGCCCAGAGCCTGCACCCTGGGCGCTGGGAGGTCGAAAATCTCTACCTCGCGCTTGAAGATGATCGAATGCCCGTCACCGTTGACGCCCGGCAAGCCACCCTTTCGTTGTCCTTGCTCGGTTTGCTGCGCGGCGAGCTGCATATCAAAGCGCTGGAGGCAAGCGGGCTTCGCCGCCTGACCGTTGGCGATATGGCGCTGGAAGCCGAGGGCCAGCTCAAGATCAAGGACACTCAGTTCAGTCGTGACGCCTTGGCCGTGCCCCATCTGTCGTTGGATATCCACCATGGGCGCTTGATGCGGCCAAGCGACCAGGCCACCCTGGCCCGAGATATCCAGTTAGACGCCAATGCCACTCTGAAAAGCGTATCCACCGCAAACATCCCACGCCATGAGCTTATTGCCAGTTTGCTTGGCGCCCTTTCAGCGCAGTTGACAATCGATGCTCAAGCCGATGCCTGGGACGTTTTCATGCCTTACCTGCAAGCGCTGCCCTGGCTGACGCTTGACGGTAACGGTGCGTTGAAAGGCGAGCTTGCGCTTGACGCTGGCACGTTACAGCCCGGCAGCCTGCTCACATTGACAGCCTCTGTCCTGCGTCTGTCAATGGATGAGCAACGCCTGACGCCCCATTCAAGCGACTCACCGCGCTGGATAACCCCTGATTCATCACCGTCGCTGCATACCGCTGTCGGCGAAGGGCACGTGCGCCTGGCAGCAGAAGGCGATGCGCTCACCTTTTCCACTCAGTTAAACGATGTGGTCCTGGCTGACAGCCAGCCCTATGCCGACGATACCCAGCTCAGCCTTGCTGCCCGCATTCCCAACCAGCGCCTGGACCGGCTGGATCTGCCGACGGGCGCCACGCTTGAACTACAAGGCCAGGTCAACCGGCTGGACATGCTTGACCGGTACCTGGCAGGCACCTTTGACGGCCAGGGTATTCGCCTTGACGGAAACGGGCAAATCGAAGCCAGTGTAACGCTTCGTGACGCCCGACCTTACCGTGCCTCGTTGTCGATTCAGGCACCAGAACTGTCGGCTCAACTGCTGGATATCAATGCTCAAGGAAGCGGCTCGCTGACGGCCCAGCTAACCCCCGAAGAGGCTATCGAGGCGACGCTTACGTTCATCGGCGCAACCCTGCGCCACCATGAGCGAACGCTGCTGACGGACGCCACCATCACCCTGAACACGCGCAGCCCGATTGATCCTGTACAAGCGCGAGAAGACGCTACCGCCCGGCTTACCTGGCAATCCGCACGCCTGCCGGACATCAGCGTACTGCAACCCTACCTGAGCGCGGTCTTGCCCGATCCTGCCCCGCTACAGCTGCTCAATGGCCAGGCCACCAGCCGCGGCCAGCTTGATATCACCACCCAGCAGATGCATGGCGATATCCATTTAGCCGGTGAGCAACTCACCACCCGATGGCAGCACGGCGAACAGAAAGGCACGCTGGAAAGCAATGCCCAGCTCACCCTGGTGATTCGTCAGGCAGCGCTCGACGGCACCGCACTGGATATCAGCGGATCACGTTTGCGTTGGCAAGTCGCGGATACGGACGCTTCCACAGAGCAGCTACAGAGCACCCTGTTACTCAGAGAAGGCCGCTTCCAGCGCGCCGAAACTAATGACGCAAATCGGGTCAGCGGGGAATTTGCTCTGGAGGGCAGTGTGCAGCGGCTAGGTTTTTTGAATGCCTTCCTGCCCAGTGCTCACGGGTTAAGGCTTGCGGGCAACGGCCAGCTATTCGCTGAGGGCGCTTTCCGTGATGACCGCCTGCTGGCCCCAACTCGCCTCAGGGTCAACGCCAACCAGCTTGAGGTGGGCTTTTTAGACTATCTCGCCACCGGGCGCGGCGAGTTGACGGCTCAGTTGGATAGCGCCGAGCACGCCCAGCTTTCGCTGGGCATACCGCACTTTACACTCACGCGCCAGGATGACGACCAACCTCACCTTGAAGGGCGCCACTTCGCTCTCACGACGCAGACCGACCGTTTTAGTGAGGTGCTGGCATCGCCAGAGCCTGCCTACTTCACCACGCGTATCGCGCTGCCCATTACTCAGGTACCCGACTTCACCCGCTATAACCGCTATCTACCCGAAGAGGCGGGTATCCGTCTATTAGGCGGTCAGGCGAGCCTGACCAGCGAATGGCTGCTGGAAGGACTGACCGCCGAGGGCGAGATCAACCTGCGCGCCTTTGGCGCCGACCTGGCGCTGCTTGACCAGCGTCTCAAGGGCGATGTTGAGCTGCATCTGCAACTTGACGAAGGTGACCTGGACGCACGGCGTTTTAACGCCGATGACTCGTTTCTGCGTCTGGAAAACGTGTTTCGTCACAGCGCAGATGGAACTCAGGATGCCGGGTGGTGGGTGCAACTGAGCCTGGATAACGCACTGCTCGAGTGGCGCGACCCAATCAATCTCACCAGTGACCTCCGCCTTGGCATGCGTGATACCGGCTTACTCGCCCGACTCTTCTTGGCGCGCGCCCGTGAAAGCGGTTGGCTGGGCCGACTCTTGAACGTGCGTGATATCAACGGTGATGCGAAGCTGCACATCGACGGCGAGCGTATTCGCCTTTACGACCTGACGCTTACCGGCGGGCCTCTTCTACTGCTGGCCGACGTCACCCTGGCTGAGAAACAGGCCAATGGAGCGCTATATGCCCGCATTGGTGCCCTGGGAACAGGCGTCGAGCTGATCGACAGCGAGCCTGACCTGAAAGTATTTCAACCCAGGCGCTGGTTTGAGCGCTGGCGGGAGGCAACGCGTTTTCCCAAACCTTAACGACGGTTGCGCTCACGGCGAATCATCCTGACCCGCTCTTTGGCTTTTTGCGACGTGGAAAGTGGTGCCGTCGCGTCATCGTCGGTTTTGGGCGCTACGCTTACCCAGGCAAATACCGGCAGCGCCAGATGCCAGTGAATCGCCGCGATTCGCAACCCAAGGGTCACGCTTAGCGAGGCGGCGATGGTCAGGATAAGCGGCGCTTGAAGGGCGTCCAGCAGTACGTAAACCGTGCCTCCCGCCATCGCCGCCGTGGCGTAGATTTCTTCGCGTAGCACCATCGGCACCCGCTGGGCCAGCACATCGCGGATCATGCCGCCGGCCACCCCCGTCATCATTCCCATCAACACGGCGACAACACCGGATGTCCCCAGCAACAGCGCTTTGTGGGCGCCAATCACCGTAAACAAGGCCAGACCAAAGGCGTCCGCAATCGGTAAAAAGCCGCGTGAAAGGCGGTGGATATAGTGAAACCCCACCAGCGAGATGCCCACGGTGGCAAAAATGACCCACAGGTACGTTGGATCGGCCACCCAAAAAACCGGCCTGACGCCCAGCACCAGGTCGCGCAGCGTGCCGCCGCCAATCCCCGTGACGGCGGCCAGCACCAGCATGCCAAACGGGTCCATGCGCGAACGACATGCCAGGACGACGCCAGACAAGGCAAAAACGATCACCCCCACCATATCCAGCCAGACAACAATACCCGACACGTGGCTCTCCTTTATTTCCGCCACTTTAAAGCAGGCAGAATAGCACTTACCTTGCTGACTCGAACACGGGCATAAAATCCCGGCGGGGCAACATCCTGTAAATTAAAGAGTTTTCGCAACCACTTTAAGAAAGACCCTTGACTGGCATCTACGTTTGTATTTTTTGACATCACCCCACCGAGGGATCGTTGAAGAAACAGCATCGCCTTGGCGTCCTTTTTGGTTAAAATGGGCTAAAGCGCTTAAGCTCTCGTATCACGCTGCATCAACCATAGGTCGTGAGTATTGTTGTTGCCTTGAATCAGCAGAATGACCGCTATAAAAAACGAGGACGTTCGCCATGCTGCCCCGTGGGTTCGCCATACGCCATTTTATTCTGCTGATCGTCTCACTCATTGTGCTGGCGACACTCTCTAATGGCGTCAAAGCGGCAGCTCCACCTCAGCCGCTAATGGACTGGGAATACCGCTGGGGCGACTCGCCCCGGGATGCTAACGGCGAGCCTGAGTGGCTAGATGATGAATCCGCCGACTGGCTATCAACGGTGTCTCCCTCTAACCCACCGGGTCGCGAGGGGCATCAGCACCTTTGGTTACGCACGACATTGCCTGAGGGCGATTGGAACGACCCCGTCCTTTATATCACCAGTATCAATCTCATTGGCCAGGCCTACCTCGGTGATGAGCTGATTTATCAGTACGGGGAATTTGACGACCAGGGGCGAGGGGATTTTGCCGGCTGGCCTTGGCACATGATCGACCTGCCTGAAGACACTGCAGGCGAGCCACTGGCCTTCCGCCTATATTCCTACTACACCAGTATTGGTCTTTGGGGCGAAGTACAGGTAATGGAGCGTATTGATGTACTCAAACACGTCATCCATGAGTCAGCCCAGGACCTTGGTGTCAGTGCGCTGGTATTGGTACTTGCCATTCTGGCCACTATTTTCGCCCTTATCGGGCCTGAAAGACGTGGTTTCCTGGCCACCGCACTGTTCGCCTACGCCTCTGGGCTGATGCTGCTTGCCGAGGCACCCGCCCGCCAGTTGATCGCCGATGGTCCCCTGGCTTGGGATATGCTTAGAGCAGGCAGCTACTACACCCTCCCGATCGCACTGGGGATGCTACTCAGCCATTGGCTTGAGGGAACGGCCAAACGCTGGATCAAACGACTCTGGGCCTTACACCTGGCTTACCTGGTGATGGCCATGGGCCTGGTGCAGTTAGGCATTATCAGCCTCTCGATCACCTTCCCGGTGTTTGATGTTCTGCTGGCCATCACCTTGCCTGTTATGCTGTTGCTCGCCCTCTTTCGCTTTCGCCGACTCAATCTTGAACAGCGCTTGCTGGTACTGAGCTTCACCTTTTTTGCTCCGTTGCTACTTGCCGATATGGCCGTCGCTCATGGCTTTGTGGCCTGGCGAACGGTGCCGTTGAGCTATGGCAGTCTGGTTTTTTCCTTGGCTATTGCGGCCATCTTTTTGTGGCACTACCGACGCACCCAGCAACAACTGGCAATGGCCAACGAAACCCTTGAGCAGCAGGTGGCTGCACGAACAGAAGAACTTGGGCAGTTGGTTCGCGAGTTAGAGGGACTCTCGTTTGAAGACCCCCTGACCGGCCTTCACAACCGGCGCCATTTCAATACGGTATTCGATCACGAATGCCGGCGTGCTCAACAACATGGCACAAAAGTCTCGCTGTTAATGCTGGATATTGATCATTTCAAGGACATCAACGATTACTTTGGCCACGATGCAGGCGATGCGGTTCTGGTCAAAATGGCCTCTTTACTCACTCAACACTTCGTGGATCTGGGCATAGTCTGCCGAATCGGGGGCGAAGAATTTGTCGCGCTCCTCCCGGATACCTCTGCCAAAACAGCCGAGTCCAGCGCCAATACGCTGTTAGCCTCAATTGCCCAATGCGCTTGCGACCACCAGGGAACCACACTCAGACGGATCACACTGTCTTGCGGCATCGCCACCTACCCCGACCACACTCATGACCCGCATAAGCTTCTTCGACTCGCTGATGAAGCGCTTTATCATGCCAAACGCAGCGGCCGTAACCGCTGCGTGGTATGGTCCGAGTCATTCGAGGAACATGGCTTTATAATCGGCAGGCGGCAAACACAGTAATCATCGTCACCGCCACCCAGGCGGCTGCCCAATCTAAGGGGAATCGGTCGCCAGGAAGTGATCAATAAACACGCTGTAGTCCTGCTCGACGCAGTCAGCGTAAGCCATCGCCAGGGTCGACACGACATCCACAAACTTTTCTTCACGCCCTTTAAGCCGCTGACAAACCGCCATGGCAAACGGCCGGTGATCCCCGTTATTCAGCGCTTGCGCACCGCGCAGGTGTTCCCGGGCGAGGATCTGCCCCCACTGCTGCGCGAGCTTGCGATATGGCTTGCCACCGGACAGCTTGTGGGTGGGGAAGTCCTTCTTGAAGGGAGAGCGCTCACGGACCGAAAATACCTTTTCATTCATGGTGAGCCAACCCAGATAGGCATCCGGATGTTCCGCAATGGCATGAAATGCTGCCGCATGGCGAATACCTTCATTGGGGAATAGCCTCCGCCATACTTGCTTTTGGGGCTTGTCCATAAAGCGATACGCTTCCGGGGTCACCTGCTCTTTAACATCCAGAATGATGTCGTCGTGTTCATGATCAGCGCCCCCTTCAATCAACACATAGTAGCGCTCCACCCCGAGCGAACCGGTGCCCGCATCTAACCGGCGAGCCGTGTCTTTTACGCGGAAATGACGGGGATCGCTCTCTTTTATCGGATCCTGAAGCGTTTGCTGGTATTCCTGCTCGATCAGCCGACGCAACTGGCTGGCCATGTCTGCTGGCAAGTTGGCTAGTTTTCCGGGACGTTCCGCAAACCGACGGCCATGCTGGTCGTCGAGGGTGGTCCACTTTTCCAGCATCCGCGCACGGCTTTGCTTATCCGCCACCTTGCTCATGAAAGGTTTCAACTGCCCTTTTGCGCTATCCAGCGTCACCGCCTCTATGCACACATCATCGGTGTGATCTGCCAAGGTGTGATAGTAACTTTCCAATAGCTTGTTTAGCGCTTTATCAATGGCCTTGGGGCTAAGTTCAACATTTTCACGGCCATCCAATACCACGCTGATGGCCAGCCGCCACAAGTCATACTGGTAGTCGCCGATCAGCGCATCGTCAAAATCGTCCATACCGTAGCGCACTTGGTCATCATGATGACCGTAGGCACCAAAGTTGTAGACATGGGCGTCACCTTGCAGCCAGGTCTGGGTATTGGGCCAACCCCCAAATAACGCAAAGCGCCAGTCGTGCCATACGTCTTGCCAATACAAATGATTGGTACCCCGAAAGAAACGATACGGCGACGCCGCCATCTTGGCGTATTTGGCTTGGCGGGTCGCCGCGGCCAGCGGCGCGTTGACCTGCTGGATGGCTTCAATCACTTGCTGAGGGCGATTGTGTCCCGTTAGTGCATGACTCATCGCGATGCCTTTGTCGGTGCGTAAATGCTATTCACCCTAAGCATAGGCGACAAACGTTAAGAGATTAAGTCACCATCCTTAATACCTTGCCTATTCAGGTGGGTGCAGCCACGGGCGGCAATACGCCCCTAAAGCCTCAACTGCCGTGACATCACCGTGACGGTTTCGCCCCGGTACTCAAGGCTTTCTACATCTTGCCACCCCAAATGCCGATAGAGCGACTGCTGATCAGGGGTGTAGAGATAGAAGTGCTCGATGCCGTTCTCAACGGCCTCTGCTTCTACCCGGCGCACCAATGCAGACGCAATACCCCGCCCCCGCCACTCGGGCACGACAAATACTGAGGCCAGCCAGGGGGCAAGTTCACGGCGGATGCTCATGTCATCGGCAATCAGGCTGGCGGTTCCCACCGGGGTTTCGCCTTGCATGGCGACAAAGATGGAAGGCACCCCAGCCTGACCACATTCGGCTTTTAAACGTTCAATAGCCTGTTCTGGGGTGAGGCCAGGGTGTAAATGCCCCCAGGTTGCAAATGTCCAGCCCGCGACGATTTCAGCATTTGGATCGTCAGCACTCAGTCGCTGAAGGGCGATATCGCTTTGCATAAATGGCGCTCTACCTTGTTTAGCACAAACGAATACATTAGCGATTTATGGGAAGGCTGACCAGCGCCGACACTTCTCAACCCGCCGCTGGTCAGAGATTTTGACGGCAAGATCATCAGATGAAGTCAGGCTTCATCACATCCAATCGATACGCTCTGACACGGCCTAAAACCCAGGATCAAAAGGTAGGCTCACCACGCTATTGGCCTAACGCTAGATTAGGGCTGATCAATCTCTTAGGTGCTAGTCTGTTAATCAAATGACGTTGGATACAGCTCACGAATGCAACCTTTATTAAGACGTACGCATCGTCTTGCATTGGCAACAATTGCCCCACGAGTTTTTGCCTTTTGCCATACCTTCGGGCTAACCGTATGGATCGCTGTCGTAGAAGGCAGCGGCTGGACGCTTATTCTGCCAGGGATGTTGCTGCTGCTGTGGCCCGGCGTCGCCTACGCGCTTGCGGCAAACGCTCAGAATTCCAAGCGTGCCGAGTTCAGGAATCTCCTCTTCGACAGCCTGCTGTTTGGTTTTTGGTGCAGCGTGCTGGATTTTTACGCGTTAGCCACCATTACCATCGGGCTTGCCTGCCTGATGAACAATTTAGTGGTCGGCGGACTTAGGAAGATGATGGTTTCAGCCCTACTTTTTATCGTCGCGGCCCTGATTGGAAGTGCCTTGACAGGGTTTACTTTTCGACCTTATGTGAGTAACAACTTAGACATCTACCAGTGGGCGGGGGCAGTGGTCTATTTTCTAACCATTGGTCGCGTCACGTACAGTCAGAATCGTCAGATTGGCCGTAGCATTGGCGAGATTAAGTTTCAGAACCGGGTTTTTCACGCCCTGTTGGATCTCGGAGCAGTCGCCAATCGCGCGATCAATATCCACTCCCTGCTGAATGACTCTTTAAACCACCTACATACTCACTTTCCCGGCTACGGCTTTGCCGTTTTTCTCCAGGAACCGCAACGCTCTGAAATAACACGCTACGCGGCTGTTGCGGGGCTAAGCCCAAAAGATGAACAACGCCTGAAGCGCTTATTGGCCAGCGTTCATGAGCAAAGAGAACATCCGGTCAAACTGCCACAAACAGAAGAAAGTGAGAATCTCTATATAATGCCCATGGGAGCCCGTTTAAGCATGTACGAAGGTTGGCTGTTCGTGAAAGCTCCCAACCGGGACGATGGCTTGGAGCAAATACTCTCCCTCTTTGCCGACCAGTTGGCGGCCGCTACCGAAAATAAATTGCTGCATTTGGAACTGAAGAAAACCGCTGAGCGTGACGGGCTCACCGGCCTTTATAACCGAGGATTTCTGGAATCGGCGCTGCAGATGAGTATCCAGAGCAAGGCCCAGACGCCAAACCTGGATTTTGCTGTGCTGATGTTGGATGTCGATAGACTCAAGGAAGTGAACGACCATCTTGGGCATGTCGCAGGCGACCAACTGATTGCCAGCGTTGCCAGGTATCTGCAACGTCACTGCCGGGACAGTGACGTACTGGCACGCTACGGTGGCGATGAGTTCGTCATTCTGTTTCCCTCTGCCGACCTGGCAGCAGCCAAGCGTATGGCCAGTCTGATCCGGGAACACCTTCCCGACCAGCGCTGTACCATCGACACTGCCAACGGCGAACGCGAAGAACTGGCGCTTCATGTAAGCTTGGGATGCGCAAGCTCCAGCGAAGCGCCTGCCCAGCAGGTATTTGCTCTGGCAGATGAGCGCATGTACGAAGACAAAAGCCTGCGCCGCAAACCCAATACAGGTGGGCCTGGAGCAACGACGAGGCCCTCCATATAGAGGTTTTCTCATTAACCACTGTTCAGCGGCTGCCCCCACTTATCTCCATGCACAAGTTCACTTAATGGTAGGCGAGAGCGCCAGCCTTTGGCTTCAAGCTCAGGCTGGTCTAAAAACTCGCTCACGTAGCCAAGACAGAGATACGCCAGCGGGTAAACATGCTCAGGCAGGCTTAACGCCGTGCTCAGCTGTTCCTGGTCAAGAATACTCACCCAACCAACGCCAATCCCTTCCGCCCGCGCTGCCAGCCAGAGGTTTTGCACCGCCAAACAAGTGCTAAACAGGTCGGTTTCCACAATGCTATTGCGCCCTAGCACATGGGGGCCGCCCCGGCTCCGGTCACAGGTGATACAGAGATTAATTGGACTTTCCATAATCCCTTGCAGCTTAAGGCTTCGATAATGCGCTTTACGCTCGCCTTCAAAGCGCTCGGCGGCCTTCTGGTTCTCCTGTTCGAACATTGCCAGCACCGTTTCCCTGACGTCGCGACTTTCAATCACGATGAAATCCCATGGCTGCATAAAGCCAACGGAAGGCGCATGGTGCGCGGCCTCCAACAAGCGGGTCAGCACGTCAGGGGGGATCCGGTCAGGCAGAAACTGAGAGCGCACATCGCGCCGTTCAAAGATGGCGCGGTAGAGCCCGCGCCGCTCAGCATCGGAAAAAGCGTTATTCGAGGTGGTCATTAAGCTGCTCGGGTCTTTGGCTGGTCGGTTTTAAAGACAGTTAAGAGTCTACACGAGGTCAAGCCAACCGCCATCGCAGCGGGTTTGTTTGACGTAAAACGCCTCTCTATGACTCAAACACCGCCAGGAACTGCCTGAGCAGGTCATCCAGTTGCTCTCGTTGCTCTTTACTCAGGCCACTCACCAGCTGCGCCTGGGTTTCCACATGGGCGGCCACGGCTTCGTCGATCAAATCAAACCCACGCTGGGAAAGAGAAATGAGAAAACCACGGCCATCGTCGGGGTTTTTAACCCGCTCAATCAAACCCGCCTTTTCCAGCTGGTTGATACGGTGGGTCATGGTGCCCGACGTCACCATCGTGGATGCCATCAAATCACCCGGCGATAGCGCGTAGGGTTCCCCCTCTCTGCGAAGGGTCGCCAGAACGTCAAAACTGGCATCCGTCAGGCCGTATTCCGCCCAGGTCTTCTCCATTGCACGCATGAAAGTGTGGTTCAGCCGCTTGACCCGCCCGATGGTACCCATCGGCACAACGTCGAGGTCGGGCCTCTCCTGCCGCCACTGTTTGAGAATGTTGTCTACATGATCCATAAGCGTATTTTGCGCCTGACTAGCTTGACGTCAAGATTAATCGCACATATCTTGATATCAAGATACTTTCAAAAACGGTACGAATGAGAACTTCGCCAATGACGCTATCAAGCACTGCCCGCACAACTCCCCCATGCAAAAGCGCTTGGCTTGCCCCACTGGTATACCTTTTAGCCGGTGGCGCTTTGCTGGGTCTGTCGACCAATTTGGCGAAACTAGCCGGTGATATTCAGCTATCAGCGCTCGCGTTTCTGTTCTGGTCGATTTCAGGGGCGGCACTCATTTTGTTGGTTCTTGCCGCCTTCCGCCGTAATCTACCGCCCGTTAACCGTCGCACCGTCAAGTATTACGCCATGTCAGGACTGCTCGGCGTAGCGGGTGCCAACCTACTCTTCTTCACTGCCATCCCCCATGTGGGTGCCGGTTTCGTGGCATTGATCATCACCCTGCCACCGCTACTCACCTACCTCGGCGCACTAGCGTTAAACATGGAACGGTTCCAGGTGTTGCGTGCGGCCGGGGTCGTATCAGCCCTGGCAGGGGCCATCACCCTGGCCTTTCATAAGCTTTCTGCGCCTGATGCCGATTACCTCTGGATTCTCCTCGCTTTAATCGGCCCGGTGCTGCTGGCCATCGGTAATCTTTACAGAACCTTGCGCTGGCCAGAAGGTGTATCCAGCGATGCGCTGGCGCCGGGGATGCTCATCGCCGCCGCCATCATTCTACTCAGCGTGGGTTTTCTGCCGGACTTCTCGCTGCAAGTTCCGACAGGCCGCTCCCTGCCGATCATACTGATTGCCGTTCAAGCGGTCGTCTTCGCAGGCCAGTTCTTGCTGCTTTTCCTGCTACAGAAAAGTGGCGGGCCAGTGTTTCTAAGCCTACTGGGTTCCGTCGGCGCCGTGGTGGGTGTACCCGTCGCCATTCTGCTGCAGGGAGAAACCACCCCCGAGGGCCTGCTACCAGGCGCCCTGCTGATTGGTGGAGGGATTGCCCTGCTCAACATTGGCAAAGCCAAGCAACTTAACTAAGTTATCCAAGAGAGACATATCATGAAGGTTGCAATATTGAGCGCTGCTGGCGATGCCGGCACGCGCCTTTAATCGTCAAACCCGAGCTACTTGATTGGGTTAGAAAATGCTCCGCTCCATATAGTGAGTTCCGCCTTCGGTTTTGAGAATGCGAAACCCCATACGCTCGTATAAAGCAGTTGCCGGGTTGATAGAAAATACGCGTAGTCTAAGTAAGTCAACGTTCGCTTGTTGGGCGATTGCCATTGCGTATCGGATTGCTGCGGTACCCAGGCCCTGTCGCTGCCATTTCTGATCAATTTGCAGTTCTCGAATATAGTAAGCACCTGCCTCACGATTTAAGCATAACAAACCAACTGGGCAAGCATTTACGACTAACGCATAGCTATCAAACTCGTCCCAGTTTTTATCGAACAAGTCAGGATCCCAGTGCATATCCAGGTGCTTATAGTAGGCAGACATGTTCTGACGAATGATGTTTTCCGCGAACGCTTTGTCGTCGGTTCGACGAATAATGGCTTCCATATGCGAATCTCTAGGCGTCAGTTACCTGAGATATCTTGGACTTATCGTATGCAAAACGCCAAGGCATGGCCTTGGCGTTTTGGTTGCTAGCTTAGCTTAAGCCCTTACCCCAACTGAAACGGGTAAACAGGCCCGATCTTGAGCAATTGGGTAAGCTCATCCAGCGCGACCAGAGATTCTTCCGCGAGCTGCGGGTCGGCCAAATCATCCGGGGCGAGGCGGTCGCGGTAGTGGCGATTTACCCAAGCGGTCAGATCATCGTAAAGCGCATCGGTGAGCAGTACGCGGCCGGTAAGCGCAGCTCGTTCTGCCTCGGAAAGAGCCACACGCAGGCGCAGGCAGGCAGGGCCGCCGCCGTTGCGCATGCTCTGCTTGACGTCCTTGACCATCACCTCACTGATCGGATTATTCCCCGCCAACAGGTAGTCCTGGATGGTACGCCATACCGCCTCGCGCTCCTGGCATTCGCCGGGCACCACCAGGGTCATGGTGCCATCCGGATTGGAGAGGAGTTGTGAGTTGAACAGATAAGACGCGACCGCATCTTCCATACTCACCGCCTCTACGGGTACCCGCACGGGAATTAATGGCGTGGCCATTTTGTAGCGAAGTTCATCGAGTGTGCCCTCTTCATCCAAGAAGGCCATTTCGTGATAGAGCAGCACGGGGCCGTTGCCCACGGCGATGACATCGTTATGGAACACACCTGCGTCGATGGCGTTCGGATGCTGTTGGGCAAATACGGTTTGCGACGCCGTCAATCCGTGCTGACGGGCCACCGCCTGGCTGGCTTCCAGGGTTTGCCGGGCAGGATAACGCTTGGGTTCGCGCTCGCCGCTTCGCACGTCACCAAACGCCTGGCGGCCATACACAAACAGGTGCACGCCGGGTTCGCCGTACTCACCGCATAGGCGGGTGTGATTGGCCGCGCCCTCATCGGAAAAGGCCGGGGTGGCGGGCAGCACCGGGTGGTGCGCGAAATGCCGTTCGTCGCGGAAGATCGCTTGCAGCACACGCCCCGTCGTTTGCGGCTCCAGGTAGCGGTGGAAGCTAGACTGCAGGTTGGCCGGCGTAAAATGTACCCGACTGTCCGGTGAATCCATGCTGGGCGTGATGGTACCCGCGTTGGCGGTCCACATGCTGGACGCGGAGCAGACCGCGCGGAGCAGCTGCGGCGCCTCTTTGGCAGCACAGGCCAATACCTCACGGTTGCTGCCGCTAAAGCCCAGATCGCGCAGCGCACCGATATCCGGCCGCTGCTGGGGTGGCAGAACGCCCTGGGCATAGCCCGCGTCCATCAGCGACTTCATCTTCAAGAGCCCCTGCAGCGCGCCCTCTTTGGGGCTGGACACCAGGCCGCCGTGGCTCATCGAGGCCACGTTACCCACGGCCAGGCCCGAGTAATTATGGGTCGGGCCGACCAGGCCATCGAAATTGACTTCCTGGACGTTGCTGATGGTCGCCGTGTTCATAAGCTGACCCCCGGCGGCAAGGTGTCGGGCATTTCCAGGCTGTCGGCTTCCATGGAAGCCACCGGGTAGGCGCAGTAATCCGCCGCATAGTAGGCGCTGGGGCGGTGGTTGCCACTATCCCCTACGCCACCGAAGGGCGCGTCACCGGACGCACCGGTCGTCTGGCGGTTCCAGTTGACGATCCCGGCGCGAATGCGCAGCAGGAAGTCGTCCCAGTCGGCTTGATCGCCGCCAATTAATCCGGCGGAAAGCCCGTAACGGGTGTTGTTGGCAAGTTGTACCGCTTCATCCCAGTCGTCATAGCGGTGGATTTTCAGCAGCGGGCCGAAGTGCTCCTCGTCGGGCACGTCCAAGCCGGTCACGTCGATCAGCGCGGGGCTGAGCAGGCTGGTGTTGTCCTGTAGACGCTGCATACGATTGATCACCGTGCCGCCCATGGACTCCAGCTCATCCTGGGCCTTGAGCAGACCATCCGCGGCCGCCACGCTGACCAAGCCCCCGAAAAACGGCGCAGGTTCTTCCTCGAACTGGCCCGCCACGTGCAGCTTGGCGATAGCGTCTGACAGCGCGTCGATCAGCCTGTCACCGACCTCGCCCTTAGGCACCATCAAGCGCCGCGCGCAGGTACAGCGCTGGCCGCCGGAGAGAAACGCCGACTGCAGAATGCTCAGCACCGCGGCGCGCTCATCTTCCACGTCTTTCACCACCAGCGGATTGTTACCGCCAAGCTCCAGCGCGAGGATTTTATCCAGTTGACCGGCAAACTGCTGGTGGAGCATGCCGCCCACCTTGGCGCTACCGGTAAACAGCAGGCCATCAATATCAGGGTTAGCTGCCAACGCCTGACCAACCGGCACACCGCCCTGCACCAGGTTGATGACGCCTGCGGGCAGACCGGCTTCCAGCCAGCACTGCAGGGTCAAATCGGCGGTCAGCGGCGTCTGGTCGCTGGGCTTGAAGACGACACAGTTTCCCGCCAACAGCGCGGGCACCATATGGCCGTTGGGCAGATGACCCGGGAAATTGTAGGGACCGAACACCGCCATCACGCCGTGGGGGCGATGGCGCAGCACGGCTTTGGCGCTACCGACGTCTTTTTCCCGTTCGCCGGTGCGCTCATGGTAAGCCTTGAGTGAAAGCGCCACTTTACCGATCATCGCGCCCGCTTCGGTGCGCGCTTCCCAGAGCGGCTTGCCGGTCTCGGAGGCAATGGCGACAGCCAGCGCTTCGCGGCGGGCGGTCAGCACCTCGACAAAACGCTCGACCAGCGCCTGGCGGTCGGCAAACGGCGTGCGCGCCCAGTCGGGAAAGGCGCTACGTGCGGCGCTGACGGCTGAGGCGACCTGCTCACCGGAGGCTTCCGCCCCTTGCCAAAGCAGTGCCCCGGAAACCGGGTCAACCTTCGTCAAAGTCGCTGCTTCGCCAGCTACCCAGGCGCCGTTGATCAGTTGCTGCTGTTGGGCGTGCATATAAAACTCTCCTGTAAACGTCGCCTAGGTCTCGAGTAGCCGTAAATGATCACCGGTAGTGACACTCAAACGCTGTGCTTCGGCTTCACTCAGCACGATAGTATTGTCTTCAGTGGGGGCACGGCCTATCCAGCTCGCGGTAAAGCTGAGCATATCGGTGGTCGCGGCAAGCCAGCGGCTGAGGCTCTCCTGCGGCGCGCTGTTGGCCACCTCCACTTGGCAGAGCCGTGAGTTGCGGATGGCGCGTACATCGTCAATGTAGGCTTCCACCGTTGGGCCACCGTCGAAAATATCGATATACCCCTCCCAACGAAGCCCCTCTTTTCTAAGCATTTCCATGGCCGGGCGGGTATGCCGATGCACCTGCCCAATGCAGGCACGCGCGTCTTCTGACATAAAGGTGGTATAGATCGGGAACTTGGGCATCAGCTCGCCGATAAAACTCTTTTGCCCAAGACCGGTCAGGCGATCGGCCTCATTGAAATCCATTGGAAAAAAGTGTTTGCCCAGACTTTCCCAGAAGGGGCTGGTGTTGTGCTCATCAAAAACGCCGCGCATTTCCGCCAGCACTTTATCGGGGAAACGGTCGCGGAACTGGGCGATAAACAGCCAGCGCGCCTTGGAGAGCAACGCGCCGTTGCGCAAATGCTTGTTGGCTTCGCCGCGGTATTCCGGGCGCAGAAAAAGCGAGCACACTTCGGCATCGCCGGTATGGTCGGAGCTTAAAAACAGCGTGTCGATGGTGCGGTGCAAATCCAGCTGTACAGAGGAATGCGCCAGCGTGCCCAGCCGGTAATTGTAGAACGGCACTTCGCGACCGACCTGGCCCTCAATCGCGCAACAACCCGCGAGTTCGCCGTTGTCTTCGTCTTCCAGAACGAAGAAATAAAGCCGGTCATCCACTGGGGTGCGCTCTTCAAAAGCGCGGGCAGCAGCTTCAATCTTGCCAGCCAGGAACTCGCGATTATCCGGCAACGAGGTAAACCCCACACCGGCCTGCTGCGCAAGCGCCTGGAGCCCATCAAGATCATCCCGGGCAATGGGTCGAATGCGCATTACATTTCTCCTTCATCAAGCGCATCTACCGCGCTGGGCAAGGTTAACGGCGCGGCGAGCACCGCGCGGCCCTCTTCCACGCCCAAGCGTTCGGCATGCTCGGGCGACAGCATCAACTGACCGGTAGGCGACAGCGCATAGCGTGCCACAATGCAGCGGAAGCCCCCCAGTTTCTGGTTGGCAATCATCGCCGGTTCCGCGTCAGGAAGCGCGTGTTCAGGACGAACCCGGACCGGGTGCCACGCTGCCGAGCGGAAGGTTTCCAGGCGCTCACGTTCGGTTTTGACAATCGGCCCGGCGTCGAAAATATCCACATGGCGCGAGCGCACAAAGCCCTCCGCCAGCATTTCTTCCAGGGCCTCTTCATGGGCCGGGTGTTCACGGCCAATCGCTGCCCGCGCCTGGGGCGTTAGCAGGGGCAGGTAGAGGGGAAACTGGGGCATGACTTCGGCGATAAAGCTTTTCGAGCGCACCCCGGCAATATGATTCATCTCCTGGAAGCTGCGGGCGAAAAAGTGCCGCCCCACGCTCTCCCAGAATGGCGACTCGCTGCGCGTATCCAGATAGCCTGGGAATGCCACCGCCAGAATGCGCGAAAAGCGCTCAGGGTACTGGGCGATAAACATCAGCCGTGCACGGCGTAGCAAGCTTTCGGCACTGGTGCCCTTGTAGCGCGGATTAAGCGAAAAGGCACACAGCAGGGTGGCATCCGAGACTTCATGGGAAAGCGCCAGGGTTTGCACTTCCCGGCGAACGTTGAGCTGCTGGGAGGCGTGAATCAGCGTTTCCTGGCGATAGGTGTAATAGGCCTCATTAGCGCCTGCCTGAGCGCGAATGGTCGCCGTGCCCAGCACTTCGCCACTGGCGTCGTCCGCCAGCACGAACGTATAGTGCTCGTTGCCGGGGAACTCCACCTCGCCGCTGAAGGCCGCCTCGGAGCGCACAATCCGCTCTTCAAGACGCTCGCGGTTGGCGGGTAGATTGGTGAGCCTGGGTACTGCGTGCTCGGCTAGCTGTTCCAGCGCCGCCAGGTCGGCCATTTTCACCGGTCGAATTACCAGCATCCTCAACGCTCCCTCAGCATTTGAGACGGGGGTTGCTACGGCTTCACTCATGTGGCGGCAACTAACCGTTCAATCGCACGTTCCAGGCGGGCCATGCCCTCGGCGATGTCCGCTTCCGGAATGACCAGGGAAGGCGCCATGCGCAGCACATTGGGCCCGGCAATCAGCGCCATCAAGCCCTCTTCAATCGCCAGTGGAAGGATATCTTTGGCACGTCCTTCATAGGCATCGGACATTTGGGCGCCCATCAGCAGGCCCATACCGCGAATCTCTTTAAACACGCCGTACTTGCGATTGATGGTTTCAAGGTGCTCGCGAAACAGGTCATGACGCTTTTTGACACCTTCAAGTACCTCGGGAGTATCGATAAACTCGACCGCCGCCAGGGCAACGGCAGATGCCAGCGCGTTGCCGCCGTAGGTGGAGCCGTGGGTACCGATAACCAATGATTTTGCCACCGCATCAGTCGCCAGCATTGCCCCCACAGGGAAACCACCGCCCAGGGATTTGGCGCTGGTGAGAATATCCGGGGTAATACCGTAATTTTTATACGCGTAGAGTTCGCCGCTGCGGCCCACGCCGGTTTGCACTTCATCAAAGATCAACAGCGCATTGTGCTCGTCGCACAGATCGCGCAGCCCCTGGAGGAAGTCCTGCGTGCCGGGCACGATGCCGCCCTCGCCCTGCATGGGCTCGACCATGATCGCGCAGGTGTCGTCGCCTACCAACTTGCGCACACTTTCCAGATCATTGTAGTCGGCATGCAGGATACCACCGGGCACCGGACCAAACCCCTGTGAATACTTGGGCTGCCCCCCCACGCTCACGGTGAAAAAAGTGCGCCCATGGAACGACTGATAAAACGAGATGATTTTATCTTTATGCTCACCGTGGTTATCCACAGCCCAGCGGCGAGCCAGCTTCAACGCGGCCTCATTGGCTTCACCGCCGGAGGAGCACAGGAAGACCTTATCGGCGAAGGTCCGATCGACCAGCGCCTTGGCCAGGTTCAGCGCTGGCTCGTTGGTAAACACATTGGAAAGGTGCCACAGCTTTTCACCCTGATCCTTTAGCGCATCGACCAGTACCGGATGGCAGTGCCCCAGGGAATTGACCGCGATGCCCCCGGCAAAATCGATATATTCACGCCCCTGCTGGTCCCACAAGCGGCTGCCTTCTCCTCGCACCGGGATGACCTGCTGCGGGGCGTAATTGGGCGCCATATAGTGATCGAAATCCTGACGGTTTGGGGTGTGGCTCATGGGACGCTACCTCCAGTGGGGTAAGGGAATGAAAACAGTATAAGGGGCCGAATAGGGTAACTGCTTTCAGCAATGGGACGGCAAATTATGAAAAGCAGCATTTAACGCGCCCCCTTTTTTAACACTCTATATCCATCCTTCTCACCTCACGGTATCAGTGACGTATTTAGTCGTTTGGGGACGCCTGATGCCCTTCGGTAGCTGTCAGCCGCGCCCTTTCCTCAAACATTGAATAAGGCGCGGAATCCAGGCATCGGCGCGCAGTGTCGGCCATCAAGGGCGAGCAAGTCCGTGACACCTGCACTTCAACGCTGTTCGCGGTAGGCTTGAGTAAATCCGCCCGAGGTGCACGCCGCATGCTCAACGTAACCCAACTGCGTGGTAGCCGCCATGCTATTGGCGTGGTCCATGGCCAGCGCCACGCCGCACAGATTCAGCGCAGCATTGAGGCCTATGACCGGCTGTTTCAAGACTTTGCAGGCCTCGACTGGGCTGCAGCCCGACAGGCGGCGCGACGCTTTATACCGGCTATCGAACGCGGCTTTCCGGCGATCCTGGATGAGCTCGAGGGCATTGCCGAGGGCGCCGACCTGCAGCGCGACGACATCCTCACCCTCAACTGCCGCAGTGAGATCTCGCTAACCCAAGCCAGCGGCGGCTGTTCCGCCTTCTCGCTCTACCAGCAGGGTCGGCAGTGGCTGGCCCAGAACTGGGACTGGCGCCTCGACCAGCTCGATAACGTGGTGGTACTGCACATAGAGGGCGACGACGCTCCGCCGCTGGTCAGCGTCGGCGAGGCGGGGATGCTGGCCAAGATAGGCCTCAACGCCCACGGCCTCGGCGTGTGTCTCAACGCCATCCGCTCGCAGACCTGCGGCGACGGCCTGCCGATCCACGTCGCCCTGCGCAAGCTTCTCGAAAGCGACGGTTTCGCCAGCGCCCAGCGCATCGTCGCGGAAGACCGCGTCGCCTCACCGGCACACTTTCTGGTCGCCAGCGCTGCAGGCCAGGCCGCCGGTTTCGAGGTACAGCCCGGGCCACCGGGGGTACTCGAGGCCCGCGACGGGCGGGTGACCCACACCAACCACCTCTACGCCGCGGCCACCACCGCCTGTGTCGCCGACTTCCCCAAGCCCGACTCCCATGTGCGCCTGCGCCGCCTCGATGAGTTGCTCGACCCACCGCCCGAGGCCAGCGTCAGCGCGCTGTTCGACGTACTGAGCGACCACCACAATGCGCCCATGTCGATCTGCAAGCACACTGACAACGACCTGCCCGAGGCCGAGCGCATGGAGACCTTGTTCGCGGTGGTGATGAACCTCGACGAGCGCACCCTGCACCTGCGCCACGGCTACCCCTGCAATGCCCGGCAGACGCTGAGCATCGCGCTCGACTAGCGGCGCAGGAAAAGAAGCAGTTAGGGACGGGTGGGCGGGATACACTGGCCCAGGATCGAAAGTTTCAGCAGCAGCAACAGGGAGAAGCGCCATGAAATATATCTTTGAAGTGCATATCCGCGACGGCTACCGCGCCGAGGACTACGCCGACGCCTGGGTCCGCGCCAGCCAGCTCATCCAGCAGGCGACAGGGGCACGCGGCACCGAGCTGCATCGCAAGATTGGCGACCCCAGCACCCTGATCGCCATTGCCCACTGGGACAGCAAGGCCAGCCGCGACGCCATGGAAACCCAGCCCAACCCGGAGATCAAGGAGATCATCCGCCGTGCGGCCCCCTGCTGCGAGATCCGCCTGATCGGCGAATTCGAGGAACCGGAGTGGGTGGTGATGCCTCCGGATGCCGAGTCATAAAGGAGGGTCGCAAGGCCCCTTTTACTGGCTCAGTGCTCAGCAAGCGACTGAAAGCCTGATCAATTGAAGACCTCCCCCTTGAAGAAACCTAAAAGAGCACCACACTCATTAGCAAGCTATAAAGTTACCCGTTGTGTAGCGAGGTACTGATACTCAGTAAGAGAGGAGCACACCCCATGCAGATTGATCTTAACGGCAAGCACGCCATTATTACCGGCTCGACTGCAGGTATCGGCTTTGCGATTGCCCAGGGTTTGGCCAATGCAGGTGCCGATGTCGTCATCACCGGGCGCACCCAGGCACGTATTGACGAGGCCATCGCGGCCATCAAGAAAGACGTTCCCAACGCCAAGGCGACGGGCGTGGCCGCCGACCTGGGCACCGCTGAAGGCTGCCAGACGCTGATCGAACAACAGCCCAGCACCGACATCCTGATCAACAACGTCGGCATCTTCGGCCCACAGGACTTTTTTGAGGTCGACGACGCCACTTGGCAGCAGTTCTTCGACGTTAATATCATGAGCGCCGTGCGCCTTTCACGCCATTACGCCCAGGGAATGCGTGAGCGCAACTGGGGCCGCATCCAGTTCCTGTCCAGTGAATCGGGCATCAACATCCCCAGCGAAATGGTCCATTACGGCATGACCAAATCAGCATTGCTGTCGGTATCGCGGGGGCTTGCCAAGGTATTGAGCGGCACACAGGTGACCGTCAATGCCATTCTGCCGGGGCCAACCCGCTCTGAAGGGGTGCTCAATATGATTCGTGAAATGGCAGAAAAAGAAGGCATTTCTCAGCAGGAGGTGGAAGCGCGCTTTGTGCAGGAGAACCGTCCCTCTTCCATCATTCAGCGCCTGGCGACACCCGAAGAGGTCGCCAGCATGAGTGTTTATGCAGCCTCCACCCAAGCCAGCGCCACCACCGGCGCCGCCCTGCGCGTGGAAGGTGGCATCGTGGATACATTAACCTGATCCATCTAACCTAATCCCTTTAATTCAGGCGCTCTTCCCTCGGTGTCATGCCAAAATGGTGTCGGTAGGCGGTAGAAAAATGTGCCCCGGAAGAAAAGCCGGTGGCAAAGGCAATATCGCCTACCGCCAGGTCGCTTTCCCGTAGCTGTTTGCGGGCTTCCTGAAGACGCAGGTCCAGGTAGTAGCGGCTGGGCACCGCCTGCAGGTATTTTTTGAACAACCGCTCCAACTGGCGCCGGGATATTCCCAGATGCTCGGCAAGTTCCAGGGTAGAGAGCGGTTCCTCGATATTGGCTTCCATCAGCGTCACGGCATCCACCAAGCTTTGCGGCGCGTGACCCAGACGGCTACGCAGCGGCACATGCTGGCGCTCGTCCGCCAGGCGAATCCGGTCGCAAACGAACTGTTCCGAAACCTGCTCGGCCAGGCGAGCGCCGTGATGCTGACCGATAAGCGTCAGCATCATGTCCATCGCCGCGGTGCCACCTGCACAGGAAAGCCGGTCGCGGTCAATCTCAAACAACTGCTGGGAAAGCGTGACTTGCGGATAGGCCTGGGAAAAGGCGTCGAACCGCTGCCAGGGCAGCGTGGCGCGGTAACCTTCCAGCAGCCCGCAGCGCGCCAGCACCTCGGTGCCACCCGCCAGCCCTCCCAACATCACGCCGCGCCCCACGTATCCCCGCAGCCATTCATTGAGCTTGGCGGGCAGTGCATAAGGCAGCGGCGTAGGGGCGCAGACCAGCAATAAATCAAGCGGCCCAGGCGTGCTTGCCAAGGTATGCTGCGCCAGCACGGAAAGCTGCGCACCGCTGCGGACGGATTCGTCATCCATACTCAGCGTGACGGTTTGATAAAGCATCTGCCCGCTGAGCTGGTTGGCCATTTGCAAAGGTTCCAGCGCGGCAGCATGCGCCAGCATCGAAAACCCCGGCAGCAGCACAAACGCTACCCGCCGTCGTGACGCGGCATTGGGGGAGTTGACTGGGTTATGCTGCATGGAAAACCGCCGTGACGAAAACAAACCGACATCTTAACCAATTGCCTGGGTAAAGGCAGTGGCTACGTCGTGGTAAACAAAACATGACGTATAAATGCAAAAACGCCGAGCTCCCAGGCCCGACGTTTCTGTAACACTTAGCGGTCGCAACACCAATTAGCGCTGACCGGTTTATAGATTGACAACATCAAAGTCGACCATCGGGTCAACATCGGCGTCGTAATCTACATCATCACGCTCGAAGCCAAACAGTTTCAGGAAGTCGTGCTTGTAGCCCGCGTAATCGGTGATCTCGAACAGGTTCTCGGTGGTGACCTCCGACCACAGGTCCTGGCAGGCCTTCTGGATATCGTCACGCAACTCCCAGTCATCCAGGCGCAGACGGCCGACGTCATCAGTGGCCATCTCACCGTCTTGCGGGGCGTAGAGCCGCTCGCCGAACAAGCGGTTAAGCTGATCGATCGTGCCCTCGTGGACGCCCTGCTCTTTCATGATGCGATACACCATGGCGATATACAGCGGCATCACCGGGATCGCCGCGCTGGCCTGGGTGACCACCGACTTGAGTACCGCCACATTGGCACCCCCACCGGTCTCTTTCAGCCTGGTATCGATTGCCGCGGCGGCACGGTCCAGGTCTTCCTTGGCCTTGCCCAGCGCGCCGTGCCAGTAGATCGGCCAGGTGATCTCAGTGCCGATATAGCTGAACGCCACACTGCGCGCGCCCTTGGCGAGCACACCGGCCTGGTCCAGCGCATCCATCCACAGTTCCCAATCTTCGCCACCCATCACGGTGATGGTATCGTCGATCTCCTGCTGGGTCGCGGGCTCCACCTCGGCTTCGATGATGGCGTCCTTGTTGGTGTCGATCGCGGTGGCGCGGTAGGTTTCGCCAATCGGCTTGAGGCTTGAGCGCTTGAGCTCACCGCTATCCGGCAGTTTGCGCACCGGCGATGCCAGCGAATAGACCACCAGATCGACTTCGCCCATGTCCTGCTTGATCAGTTCAATGGCTTTCTGGCGCGCTTCGTGGGAGAACGCATCGCCGTTGATCGACTTGCTGTAAAGGCCTTCCTGCTTGGCAAATTTGTCAAACGCTGCGCTGTTGTACCAACCCGCTGTGCCAGGCTTTTTCTCAGTCGCCGGCTTTTCAAAGAACACGCCCAGGGTATCCGCCCCGTAGCCAAACGCCGCGGTAATGCGCGCCGCCAGGCCGTAGCCGCTGGAAGCCCCGATCACCAGCACTTTTTTAGGGCCGGCGCTCTTGTCCAAACCGCGTGCGCGGGTAGCTTCAATCTGCTCGCGAACGTTTTGCTCGCAGCCAACCGGGTGGGTGGTCGTGCAAATAAAGCCGCGTACTTTGGGTTTAATAATCAAAGGGAACCTCGCTTTCAAAATAACGTGTTTAGCTCATCAGTGGCACTATTCTAGCGGTCTCGGGCGGCGCTGTCCGCTATTGAGCTTATGGACCTTTCACGTCAGGATATTGTTTTATCCCTGACCGCCCGTGAGGCTTTGTTAATGAACGCACAGCAGCTAGTCGATGAACGTGGCGATTTGTGGTTGGCACTGGCCCCGTTATGGCTGGACCGCGAGCCAAGTGAACGCGATTACGCCCAGATGGTTGAGGTCGTTCAGCGCTTTGAGATGACCTTCAAAGAGCTTGAATGGATGTTCCGCTTGGAGATGGCGCCGGTGATGGCCCGCCACCAACTGTCCATTGCCAGCGAATGGCGTGAGTTCAATGATCGCAAGCTGATGCAGCAACTGGTCAGCCACAACCTGCGTTTAACAGGCTGGCGGCGCAAGAGTTGGGCGCTTTTTTCAGGCCTGACGACCATGATGGTTCGCCACCGTTGGAACGAGCTGATGAACCGGGTGATGGTCGCCCGCGGCGAGACTTAAATCTCGTCGAGCGCGCGTTCCAGGCGTAGCCGTAACGAGCGGCCATGATCTCGGGGACCAAAGCGCGCAATGACCTTGCCATCACGCCCGACCAGGAATTTTGTAAAATTCCATTTGATCATTGTTGTGCCCAACATGCCGGGCGCCTCACGCTTTAACAGGACGAACAGCGGGTGAGCGTCACCGCCGTTAACCCGCACTTTTTCCATGAGCGGAAATGTGACGCCGTATTGCTGCTCGCCAAAGGTACAAAAGGCCTCAGCGCTTTCCGGGGACTGTTTGCCAAACTGGTCGCAGGGAAACCCCAGTACCGTGAAGCCGCGATCTCGATAGCGTTGGTAAAGCGTTTCCAGCTCTTTGAGTTGCGGGGTATAGCCACAGCGGCTGGCGACGTTGACGATCAGCAACACCTGCCCCTGCAACGCCCGCAGATTAAACGGCTGCCCCATGTGGTTATAACAATCCTGATCGTAAAGTGTCATCTGCCGCTTTCCCCCTGGAACGCCTCGCCACTTACCATGCCATTTCTATGCCCAACGCACCAGTTCCTCGAGCCAGCCAATGCCGATCTAGACCAGCGGACCGGCCACCACGCGAAGCGCCAATGCCAGCAGCAATACCCCGGTCACCCGGTTGATCCAATGGGCACGGTGCTGAAGCCAGGGCAGCACGCTTGAATGCGACAGGGCAACGGCCACCAGCACGTACCACCCCCCGTCAATGACCATGGCCGTCACCACGATGAGCGCTTTAGCGACCAGGCTCATATCGGGCGTGACAAACTGGCTGAGCAGCGCAACGAAGAAAAGAATCAGCTTGGGATTGCCAAGCGCCACCAAGACGCCCTCTCTGGCGGCCCTAGCGCCGGACGTGACCATTGCCTGTTGCTGCATCGCCCCGGCGCTACCGGCACGCAGCGCTTTAATGCCCAGCCAGGCAAGATATGCAGCCCCTACCCAGGTAATCAACTGGAAGAGGGCCGGCCACTGCACAATCAGCGCGCCCAGACCCAGCACGGTAAGCAGTGCATAAAGCCCAACGCCACCGGCATGGCATAACGCCGCTGTCACACCCACCAGTCTTCCCCCACCCAAGGTATGGCGCAGCACCAGCGCCAGACTGGGTCCCGGTGACATGGCGCCCATGGCGCATACCGCCGCCAGCGACAACCATAGCGAGAATGGCATGTGATTCTCCTTGATCGTTGATTATTCCTTTTGCCGCCAGCCAATGGCGACCCGCACAGTGTACGTCAAAACCATCCAGACGACGTCTGCGCTTGAGCAAATAAGGCTGTTAGCATGATATTCTGTTGGGTAAACTTTGGCTTTTTTGATGACACCCCTGATCAGCAGGGAGAATCACTAATTACAGGACGTCAACATGGGTAGGGCTTTTCAGAACCGTAAAGAATCCATGGCCAAAACGGCCGATGCCAAGACGAAGGTCTACAGTAAGTACGGTCGCGAGATTTACGTTTGCGCCAAGTCGGGCGGCACCGATCCCCATAGCAACCTGGCGCTACGCGGGCTGATGGAGCGTGCCAAGAAGGACCAGGTACCTTCTCACGTGATTGACAAGGCGCTGGATAAAGCCAGCGGGGCGGGCGGCGAAGACTTTTCAGCGGCGCGCTACGAGGGCTTCGGCCCAGGAAATGCCATGGTGATTGTCGAGTGCTTGACCGACAACCCCAACCGCACCTTCGGCGACGTTCGCGGTTGCTTTACCAAGACCAAGAGCAAAATCGGCACCCCCGGCAGCGTCAGCCATATGTTCGACCACTGCGCGATTTTCGCTTTTGCCGGTAGCGACGAGGAAGCCGTGCTGGAAACACTGATGGAGGCAGATGTCGACGTCACCGACATCGAACATGAAGACGGCCGCATCACCGTGTTTGCACCGCATACCGACTACGCCAAGGCCAAGCAGGCGCTGCTGGACACCTTCGGCGACATCGAGTTTGAGGCCGATGAAATTCAGTTTCTGCCGCAAACCACCACGCCGGTCGAAGGCGACGATGTGGCCATGTTCGAAAAACTGCTCGGCATGCTGAACGATCTGGACGACGTACAAAACGTCTACCATAGCGCTGAGCTGCCCTCAGACGACGAGTAAACGCTTAACGCACCAGCGCCGCCCGTGAGGGCGGCGCTGGTGCAAGGCAAGACCAGGCACTAAGGCCTGATCGCAAGGTCTTGGGGGTTATCGCTCGACTAGAATGTCAGGCAGATCTTGCCGAAGTGTTCGCCGGATTCTTGATGACGGAAGGCATCGGCGATTTTGGTCAGCGGGAATTCACGGTCGATAATCGGCCGCATGCCATTGGCTTCGATGGCACGAATCATTTCTATCTGGTCGCGGCGGCTGCCCACGATCAACCCTTTCAGGGTGGCCTGCTTGGCCATCAGCTTGGCGGTGGGGATTTCCCCTTCACGGCCGGTCAATATGCCGATCAGTGCGATATGACCGCCGATCTTGACCGCATCGATCGACTGCGGCAACGTGCCTGAGCCACCTACTTCCACCACATGATCAACGCCTTCGCCTTCGGTCAGCGCCTTGACGGCTTTCCCCCACTCGGGCGTCTCTTTGTAGTTGATGGTGTGCTCCGCCCCCATCTCACGCAGGCGCGCGAGCTTTTCGTTGGAGGACGATGTGGCGATGACCCGTGCGCCCATCATCTTGGCAAATTGCAGCGCAAAGATGGAAACGCCGCCGGTACCCAGCACCAGCACCGTATCGCCAGCTTTCAGGCCACCGTCGACGACTAATGCGCGCCAGGCGGTGAGGCCAGCGGTGGTCAGGGTAGCTGATTCGGCGTGACTGTATTCAGCCGGCTGATAGGTGAACGAGGTGGCAGGCGCGATAACCTGCTCGCGCGCATAGCCATCGATGCCATCGCCGGGAGTGGTACGGAAGTCGCCGACCCGCGCCGGGCCCTCCAACCAGCCGGGGAAGAACGTCGACACCACCGGGTCGCCCACGGAAAACTCGCTCACGCCTTCACCGACGGCGTCGACAACCCCGGCGCCATCCGACATGGGGATACGCCCCTCCTCGGTGGGGATCATCCCGGCTACCACGGCGTAGTCGTGAAAGTTCAGCGAACTGGCGTGCAAGCGCACACGAATTTCACCTTTCCCCGGCTCGCCGGGCTCGGCTTGATCCACTACCGTTAGCTTGTCGAGACCGCCGGGCTGATTGAGTTGAATCGCTTGCATGAACACCTCTTTGGACAGAATGGTCGGTACATTAACCATTGGGGCTAACAGCATCGACATCAAGGCCGATGAACCCACCCGATTGCCGACGCCAGAGACGCGCATAAATGCCATTCTTTTCCAATAACTGGGCATGCGTGCCACTTTCGACAATCCGCCCCTCATCGACCACGATAAGTCGGTCGAGCATCGCAATGGTGGACAGCCGATGAGCAATCGCAATCACCGTTTTACCTTCCATGAGGGTATCAAGCTGCTCCTGAATGGCGGCTTCCACCTCGGAGTCCAGCGCCGAGGTGGCCTCATCGAGCACCAGAATCGGGGCATTCTTGAGCAGCACCCGGGCAATCGCAATGCGCTGTCGCTGGCCGCCGGACAGCTTGACGCCCCGCTCGCCTACATGGGCGTCCAGCCCACGCCGCCCTTTCGGGTCGACCAGATCATTGATAAAGGTATCCGCATGGGCACGGCATACCGCCTCCCAGACGTCGTCGTCATTGGCATGGGGGCTACCGTAGCGGATGTTATCGCTCAGCGAACGGTGCAGTAACGACGTGTCCTGGGTCACCATGCCGATCTGGTGGCGCAGCGAGGTTTGCGTAACCCCGGCGATGTCTTGCCCATCAATAACAATGCGCCCGCCCTGAAGGTCGTAAAAACGCAGCAGCAGGTTGGCGAGGGTCGACTTACCCGCCCCGGAGCGGCCGATCAGGCCAATCTTCTCACCCGGGGCAATATTCAGACTCAAACCGTCGAACACGGTTCTGTTCTCGCCCTTGGCTTGTTCATAGCCGAAGCGCAGCGCCTCGAAAGCAATCGCTCCATGAGGAACGCTTAGCGCCTGGGCGTTGGGTGTATCACGAACGGTAGGCTCCTGGGCGATGGTGTTCATGCCGTCCTGCACCGTACCGATGTTTTCAAATAGGCCGGCGACTTCCCATAAAATCCAGTCCGACATGAAACGAATCCGCATGACCAGCGCGATGGCAATGGCAAGCACACCCAATGAGATCGCGTCCAGGTACCAGGCACTGATCGCCATCCCCGCTGTGCCCACCAGCAGTGCCGTATTCAGCAGTGTCAGGCACACGCTCATGATGGTGACGAGGCGCATTTGACGGTGCACGGTGCCCATGAAACCTTCCATGGCATCCTTGGCGTAGTCCTGTTCACGCTGGGTGTCGGCAAACAGCTTGATGGTCTGAATATTGCTATAGCTATCCACTACGCGCCCGGTCATCTGGGCACGAGCATCCGCCTGGGCCATGGAAACATCCCTCAGGCGCGGCACGAAAAACCACATGATTGCCAGATAGCCTGCCAACCAGAGCCCCAGCGGCAGCAGCAGCCACGGATCAGCACGGCCCAGTAAAATCGCCGCACCGGTGAAGTACACAATGGCATAGACCAGCAGGTCCATTACCTTGGTGACGGTTTCGCGAATCGCCAGCGCCGTCTGCATGACTTTCTGCGACACCCGCCCGGCAAACTCGTCCTGATAAAACGCCAGGCTCTGGCTGAGCATGTGCCGATGCGATAGCCAGCGGCCAATCATCGGGTAGTTGCCGAAGATACTCTGGTGCGTCACCAATGACTGCGCCAAGACCAACAGCGGCAGGCCAATCAGCACAAGAATCCCTACTCCGGAAAGCCACAGGCCATGCTCGGCCCAGAAGTTCTCCCGCTCCACGTTGCCGAGCCAATCCACCAGCTCGCCCATGTAGCTAAAAAACACCACCTCGGCGGCAGAGACCAGGCCGGTGAACAGCGACATCAGCAGCAACAGCGGCCAAACCGGGCGGGAAAAATGCCATATGAACGCCGCCAGTCCCTTGGGAGGCGTCGTCACGTTGCCTTCGGGATAGGGATCAACGCGCGTTTCAAAGTAACGAAACAATGGCGCGAGCATACGCGAGAGCATGGCGAGTCCTTATGTTACTTGTCAGTCGATGAATTAGTTCGGCAAACATTGCCAGAACGGCCAGCACCAAAAGAACCGCTTAAAAAATTACGCATAGCGTCAGGTACTGCCACATGAGTCCCTCTGGAGGAGGCCAGCAGATTGGCCATCATGGAGCCAAGCCTTCTGGCACGTTTTAAGCCGCTTAGCTCAAAAAAAGTTGCCACCGTCTCAATCATTAACCTGCTAAGCGTCCGCCAGCTTACCACTGATGGCATCGGCTTGGGATGTCGGGAAGCGTCCAGGGCCTGTCGATCTCTATAAACGTCCAATGGGTCTGCCCTCAGCCTTAAATTAATTTTTAAGGCTGCCTCTACACACTCCAGGCAGTCAGCGTATAATGCTTTCCGCCGTTAATGGCGAACTTTCTCAGGGCGGGGTGCAAGTCCCCACCGGTGGTGATGCCGTATCATATCTTGATGCGGACAAGCCCACGAGCGCTCCGCCAAAGGGGGTAACCTAACGGCTGAGGACAGCAGATTCGGTGAGACTCCGGAGCCGACGGTCATAGTCCGGATAAAAGAGAAGGTTTCCTAGTGATATTACCCGTTGCGTTTCAACGCATACGGGTACTGTGCTATTGGATGCCTCATGCCCTGGTTCTGGTAAACAATCCCCATAGGATGACCATGAATCAGACCCAACACTCCTCATCAGTTCGCGTTGCCTTTATCGAAGCGTCTTGGCATCACGATATAGTCACTCAAGCCAGAGAGGCATTCATTGCTCAACTTGCCAGCGAGCATGGCTTTTCCGCTGACCAAGTAGAGATATTCCAAGTTGCAGGGGCTTACGAAATCCCGCTTCAGGCTAAACTACTCGCCAAAACTGGCCGTTATAGCGCCATTGTGGGGGCAGGCTTTGTCATTGATGGCGGCATCTATCGACACGAATTCGTTGCTCAAGCGGTCATCGAAGGCATGATGCAAGCGCAACTGGAAACCGAAATTCCGATCCTTTCCGTTGTCCTGACACCCCACCATTTCCATGAGCACAGCACACATCATGATTTTTTCCATGGCCATTTCCGAGCCAAAGGCAAGGAAGCGGCAGAAGCTTTAGCGATGACTCTGGAAAATCACAAAAGGATCCAAGGGCTAAGGTAAGTCACTAACTAACCTCTGGATACGCTTAGGTAGCGGGCAGCCTAAATGTTTGCTCGCTACCTGAGTCAATCCACAGACGGTTGACGATGACGCTTAAATAGCCGTTCCGGCTCTTTGCTGCAAAGTAATTTAAACCTTTTCAACTCAAGAGGCTGATCCAAAGTGACGCCCTAACGCTAATCACGTGGGCCATGAGTGTAGGTAGTTAGCTCAGGATCGGGTCGATGGGCGCCCATTTAAGGACGTTCGATTATCATCACTGCTATGTTAGCCGTAGTGATGGTCAGGTGAGTGCAAATCTCATGCTGCCGGCCCGGTACTCGCCCGCACAACCAGCTCGGGCGGCACCACCTTTCGAATCGGCGGATATCGCTCCCCCGCCATACGAGAAAGCAACAACTCACTGGCACACTGGCCAATTAGGTCAGTGCGAACCCGCACACTGGTCAATGCGGGTGCCGAGTAGGCAGCCGCCGCCATATCATCGAAACCGGTGACAGAAATATCCACACCTGGTCGCACTCCATGCCGATAGCACGCCGCCAGCACGCCAAAGGCAATAATGTCCGAAAAACACATAATTGCGGTCGGTGGTTCCGGCATCGTAAGCAGCCGCTCTAGCATAGCGTCCCCGAATTCCAGCGTCGTTGGCCCGTGATGAACCGAATCACGTGTAACAGGCAAACCGGCAGCATCCATCTGCTGTCGGAAGGAGCATTCGCGATCTCGGGCAGTGGACGTATCACCGCCACCACCAAACCATGCAAAGCGCCGATGCCCTGCTTCATATAAGTGTTCGAATAAAAGACGAATACCTAGCACATCGTCGTTGATGACTCGATCGAACCCAGTATCAGCGACATCCCTGGAGATCAGCACCAGTGGAAAGTCCTGTAAATGCCTTACCTGAGCCCCATCAAGATCTTCTCGGGTAGTACCGGCGACAGGCACCAGAATCAGCCCCGCGGCACCATGCTCGGCCATCTGACGAATAAAGCGTGCCTGGATCGATGGTGTTTCATGGGCATGGCAGAACAACATCATACGATCCGCCTCACGGAAGCGTGCCTCCATGTGCCCAAGGAATTCAGTGAAAAAAGGGTTGCTCAAATCATTAAGGCATACCGCTACAGTGCCACTATCGCCTCGCCGTAACCCCGCCGCATGCCGGTTATAGACGTAACCCAGCTCCTTCGCAGCCTGTTGTATACGCTCTCGGGTCGCTTGAGAAATTCGCAGATCATCACGCAAAGCCAATGAGACTGCGGAAACGGTAACGCCTACCTGATCGGCGATAGTTTTAAGTGTCGGACGGCTTGCCATATAAAAATCTCAACTCCCATGAGTGATAGGCGCCGGAACGCGCTCTATTTTTTGGAATTATGGATAACATACTCTCATAGCGAACTTTTTAGTGATATCGCAAGCCTTACAAACACGAAACTACAGCACCATAACGACCAAAGTTGTATTTATTCAATCGATTGAACTATGTAGAAAAACAATCATGGAGGCATCCCAAAAACTACCCAAAAACGTCGTCAATATCCCTCGCCACGGCCAGGAGCACGCAGCATGATGAGCACAAATTCGACAACGATAATGACTGTCTCACTGGCCCTATGGGCCTCATTAGCAGCTACCCACGCATCAGCCGATAACCCTGCAACCTGCAGCTGGCAACCCGAGCGTGCCGTCACCTTCGTAGTTCCCTGGGGCACCGGCGGCGGCACAGATGCCAACGCACGTCGGCTGGCCAGCCTGCTCGAGGCAGAAATGGGCGTGCCCTTCAACGTCGTCAACCGTACCGGGGGTAACGGTGTCGTCGGCCATACTACGCTCGCCCGTGGCAAGCCGGACGGCTATACCATCGGCGCCGCCACGGTCGAGATCGATACCATGCACTGGATCGGCCTGACGCCGTTGACGTACCGGGACATCACGCCCATCGCCCTGATCAATCGCAGTTCGCCCGGGGTTCTGGTGCAAGAGGGCTCGCCCTACGACTCGCTCGGGGCCCTGCTCGACGAGGCACGCCAGACCCCAGGTGAGCTGACCGCTTCGGGAACCGCCCAGGGGGGCATCTGGCATCTCGCCCTGGCCGGCATGCTCAAGGCCGAAGGACTGGCCCCCGACGCCATTCGCTGGATCCCCAGCCAGGGGGCCGGGCCGGCACTCAAGGAGTTGATGGCGGGCGGCGTCGATGTCGCCACACCGGCGCTCGCCGAAGCCCGCAACCTGGTCGAACAGGGGGAGCTCAAGGCGCTGGGTTACATGAGCGATACGCCGATGGAGCAGATGCCTGAGGTGCCCCTGACCGCGGAGACCCTGGAGAGCGGCTGGACACTGAGTGCCTTCGTGACGGTCAGCGGTCCCGGCGGTCTGCCGGACGAGATCGCCTGCGCCTACGAGCAGGCGATCGAGACCGCCGTGAACAGCGAGGACTGGGCCGAGTTCAAACGTAGCCGCGGTACCCAGGTGGTGTTCGAGGATCGCCACGAGACCGCCCAAACCCTCGCCGAGGCCGACCGCCAACTGGGCGAAGTCATCGAGGCGATCGGCCTCGCCCAGTGAGCGCGGCGCATCGCTCCCGGAGGTATCCATGTCCCACAATGATCGCTTGTCGGGTAGCCTGCTGGTCCTGTTCGGCGCGCTGGTGCTGTGGCGCGCCTCGACCTTCCCGACCCTGGCCGGGCTGGAGTATGGCCCCGGCCTGTTTCCTGCCATCGCGGCGATCGGCCTGATGGTCTGCGGCGCGGCGATTGGCTTGGGGCCGCGGAGCCGGCGGCCGGCACAGAGCACCCCGACCGAGCCGGCCCGGCCATCGGGCCGGTGGGCGGCGGCACGCCCCCTGGCCCTGCTGGTCGTGGTATGCGGCTACGGCCTGCTGCTCGCCCCCCTGGGCTTTCATATCGCCTCCTTCCTGGCGGTTTTCGCCACGGGCCGGGTATTCGGGCTGCGTGTCACGGGTGCCGCGCTGCTGGCCCTGCCCCTGGTGATCGGCGTGCACCTGCTGTTCTATTCGCTGCTGCGCGTCCCGCTCCCCTGGGGCCTTTTGACGCCACTGGCCTGGTGATTCCATGAGCGCCTCGACCCTTGCCACCCTGTTCAGCCCCGCGTCCCTGGCGGTCATCGCCGCCTGCACGCTCTACGGCACTTTCATCGGCGCCATGCCGGGCCTGACCGCCACCATGGCGGTGGCCCTGCTGGTGCCGTTCACCTACTTCATGGATCCGCTGATCGCGATCAGCGCCATCGTCGCCACCACCACCACGGCGATCTTCGCCGGCGATGTCCCCGGCACCCTGATGCGCATCCCCGGCACGCCCGCCTCCGCGGCTTACGTCGAGGACGCCCACCGGCTTTCCCGCGCCGGACGCTCGCGCTCGACGCTGATGGTGTCGCTGTTCGCCGCCTGCATCGGCGGGCTGGTGGGGGTCGCCCTGCTGGCGCTCATCGCCCCGCAACTGGCCCGTGTCGCGGTGCAGTTTTCCAGCTTCGAAACCTTCTGGCTGGCCTGCCTGGGGCTGAGCTGCGCGGTACTGACCAGCAACTCCAGCGTGGCCAAGAGCTTCGCCAGTCTGTTCATGGGGTTGTTCATCGCCACGATCGGCATCGACGTGGCCGTCGGCCACCCGCGCTTCACCTTCGGCTATTACGAACTGTTCGACGGGATCAGCTTCATACCCGCCATCATCGGCCTGTTTGCCCTCAGCGAGATCCTGCGCAGCGCCCAGGAACGGCGCGGCGAGCAACCCGCCAGCGCTGCCCAGGAACCGTTTGCCCAGGCGCTGCGCGAGGCATGGCGCACGCTGCGTCGCTTCAAGCGCAACATCGCCCGCTCCAGCGTGCTGGGCACTCTGATCGGCGCGCTGCCCGGCGCGGGGGCGGACATCGCCGCGTGGATCTGCTATGCGGTTTCGCGGCGCTTCTCGCGCCATCCCGAACGCTACGGCACGGGCTACATCGAGGGCGTGACCGATGGCGGCAGCGCCAACAACGCCGCCATCGGCGGGGCCTGGACGCCGGCGCTGGTGTTCGGCATCCCCGGCGATAGCGTCACGGCTATTGCCATCGGCATCCTGCTACTCAACGGGATGTCACCTGGGCCGCAGATATTTACCGAGTCGCCGGAACTGGTACATACCCTTTACGGCGCCTTCGCGCTGAGCAATCTCGCCATGATCCCCGCAGGCCTGCTGGTGATCATGATTTCCAGCCAGGTGGTGCGTATCCCGCGCCGGGTGCTGATGCCCATTGTGCTGCTGTTTTCGCTGGTGGGGGCCTATGCCATCACCAACTCGGTGATAGCCATCTGGACAGTGCTGGCGTTGGGCATCCTGGGCTACGCCATGGAGGCCAATGGTTTTCCACTAGCCCCCGCCATACTGGGTATCGTCCTCGGCAAAATTGTCGAGGAAAACTTCATGACCTCAATGATGAAGGCCCAGGGCGACTTGCTGACCTTCTTCGATCGTCCCTGGGCGGCAGCACTAGGCGCACTCACTCTACTCCTCTGGGCGTTGCTGCTAACCCGCGGCATCTATGAGAGTGTTCAGCGCCGCCGCCATCCTGATCTCTCTAACTCTTCGGAAACGGAAACCTATTCATGAGCCATCGCAACCGCACCAAACTCGCCCTGCAGCAGGGCCGAACCATCAGCGCCCTATGGCTGGAAAGCGCCAGCCCCGAACTGGCCGAAGTGGCCGTCTGGGCCGGCTGGAAGACCATCCTGATCGACAACGAGCACGGCGTATCGAGCCTCGAACATACCTCGCACCTGGTCCGCGCCATCGAAGCCGCTGGTGGCGAGGCGGTCCTGCGCATCCCCGCCAACGATCCGGCCTATCTGAAGAAGGTCCTCGACATGGGCGTGCGCTCGATCATGGTGCCGATGGTCAACAGCGCCGAGCAGGCCCGCGCCGTCGTCGATGCTTGCCGCTACCCTCCCCAGGGTCAGCGCGGTTATGCGGCGCCGATCGTGCGCGCCTCGGGCTACGGTGCCTTCGGCGACTATGCCCGTCAGGCCAACGACGACCTGCTGTTGATCGCTCAGATCGAGCATGTCGATGCGGCCGACAACGTCGAGGCGATCGCCGGCGTCGAGGGCATCGATATGCTGTTTATTGGCCCCAACGACCTAGCGGGTTCAATGGGCTTACTCGAACAGCTCGAGGCACCTGAGGTACGCCGCCTGATTGAGGGTCTGGAGCGCCGCATCGGCAATAGCGGGCGCTGGATGGGCACCATCACCGGGCCCGGTCGCGATATCGCCACTTTGAAAAATAGCGGCTACCGTTTCGTGGCAGGTCCCAACGATATCGCCTTGTTCGCCAGCACCCTGCGCCACGAGGCGGCGCTATGGCGTGAGCAGTCCGCTGATTTTGGAGTATCCTGATTCGGATATGGCTCTTAGTGAACCGGCCTGGCCGGGGCGTAATTGCCACCGGCCGCCTCAAGATTCAAAGATAGAGCAGCTAAGGAAGTTCTTAAAAACAGTCGCCGCCACAAGCTATAGTGCTTCTTGTTGACACATCAACCTATCAACTTCTTCTGCCATCGGAATACTACTGGCCGCACCCCGCCTTTGAACCGCAAGCGCCGCAGCTGCTGTTGCCCTTTGTAGGCACTGCGGTGGCTCAAGACCCGCCTGTCGGGCCGCCAGGAAGTAGCCGACAAAGGTATCACCCGCTGCCGTTGTATCGATGGCCTGTACCTTTAAGGCCGGTTGAAAATAAGCCTCACTGTTGTACTGATACCAGGCCCCCTCACCGCCAAGCGTAAGAACCACCTCGACACTTCCCAGCGTTTCATTAAAACGTCTTAGCAAATCGGAAGCACTCGACTCTAATGGCATTTCCAATAAAGTGGCGGCCTCTGTACGGTTAAAGAATAGTAACTTACATTGGTCCAGAGGCAGCGACGATACCCCCGAGGTCATTGGCGCAGGATTAAATACCACTTTGCAACCATGGCTCACTGCCAATGGAATCAGCTGATCAAGCCCATTGCACTCGTTCTGGATAAGCATTGTGTCACCAGGCGTTGTTTGCGCAACAAGCGCCTTCATGCGTTCCGGTGTAAAGCCATGGTTAGCGCCTGAAAATAAAAGAATAGCGTTTTCACCACGTGCATCAATTTGAATAATCGCATGCCCACTCGGCTCAGCGGTCAATTCGACATCTTGCACACCGACACCCGCAGACTCCAACTCAGGCACCACCCAGGCGTCTACTGATGAAACGCGCCCCCAGTGACTGACCGCTCCCTTGGCACGCGCTATCGCCAATGATTGATTGACGCCTTTCCCCCCCAAACCAACACTGTATTCATTACTTTCCAACGTTTCACCAGGGCGAACAAAATAGGCAACACGATATGTATGATCAATATTTATGGAACCAAAGTTAAATATCATTGACTCTTCCTCTCAACAAAAAAGCCAGCCAGCATCAACGCTGACTGGCCTCGAAGAAAGACTATCTTTCGATTTATCCCTCTAATACAAAAGGGGATGTGTAATTATCAACGCTATCCGGCGTGATGAGGACACAGTCGTACAGTTGCTTTTCACTATCCAGACCGGTTTCTCCGGTATTGATATAGCGATCGGCAATTCTCACTGACTCTTCAGCAAAAACAGCTACCGGCTGTAGGACAGTATAGGCCAATTCACCCGCACGAACCGCATCAACCGCATCAGGCGAACCATCAAATCCACCAACCAATACATCATCAAGCAAACCCTCTTGCTTCAGGGCGACAATAGCACCTAAGGCCATTTCGTCGTTACCACTGATCACGCCCTTAATATCAGGATGGGAGCGCAACATGCTCTGCATTTTATTGCGACCTTCCGTACGATCCCAATTAGCGATATCAGAGGCCACAAGGTTAAGGTCTGGGTACTGGCTTAGCACTGTCTCGTAGCCATTGGATCTTGTCGCGGCATTATTATCAGAAGGCGGGCCCTGTAACTCGATATAAGAGCCTTCACCACCCAATTGCATTGCCCACTGTTGCGCCCCTAACGCAGCCCCTTGTGCATTATTGGATACAAGTTGTGCCTTGGCCAATCCTTGCTGATTAATCTCGGCATTAATAATAAACACGGGGATTCCTGCATCAACAGCTCTTCGCACAGCGCCAATAGAACCATCCGCATTTGCAGGGTCTAGAATAATCGCTTTAGCGCCATTGGTAATCGCCGTATCGACTTGATTACTTTCAGTGTTGGTATCACCGACATGAGAGCTTACATTTGCTTCATAGCCCAACTCCTCTGCCGTTTGTTCAGCAATCGTTCCTTCCGTTTGCCAATAAGGGTTTGACATATCATTGACAATGATAGATATGAGCCCCTTTTCCTGAGCTGCTATAGCACCGCTAAAGAGCATAGAGGCACTGGCCAGTGCTGTAAAAATTACTTTCTTGCTTTTGGGAAGCATGTTCATCACCTCGTCGTTATGATTGTTAGCTCTTGGTTATACAGACCCAATCAGGTCACACTTCTAAACAAGGCTACGTCAAGTAGCGCTTGCACTAGAACTTTCTTTTTTAGTTTCTATCTTTTCTTTATCAGCTTTTTTCGAGGGCTTTTTGTTAGCACTGTACTGCACATTATTCAGCATGACAGCGAAGACAATAACGCTGCCCGTGAAGACCATCTGCCAATAAGCAGACACGCCGATGATGACCAGCCCATCGGCGAGAAAACCAATGACAAAGGCGCCCAATAAAGTATTACGAATCGTGCCACGCCCACCCATAAGCGAGGCGCCGCCAATCACAACGGCCGCAATCGCGGTCAGCTCGTAGGTTGTGCCTGCTGTAGGCCCAGCAGAGGTCAACTGCGAGGCAAGCACAATACCAGCGATGGCGGCACATACCCCGGAAATAATATAGACAGATAGCTTCACTCTATTTACCGGCACCCCGGATAGCTCTGCAGCTCGTGCGTTTCCGCCCGTAGAGTAGACCCACCGACCAAAAGGAGTGCGGCTAAGCGCCAACATGCAAATCATGGCAACGCTGAAAAGGATCAAGATGCCCACGGGAATACCGAGCAGTTTATTAAAACCAAGCCACTCAAACCCTGTATTACCCAGCGCAGGATCACCACTTAAACTATTGAAAGTTAAACCATCCGTCAGCAACAGGGCGGCCCCGCGTGCAACATACAACATACCCAGCGTGGCCACGAAAGCTGGCACCTTGAAATAGGCAACGAGCACACCGTTGATAGCCCCGACTACCCCGCCTAGTAAGCAAGTAAGCACCACAACGACCCACACTGAAGGGAAGAAAGCCAAGTCAAGCGCTTCAATTTCAACCCCTTCAAGTAGCATTCCCGCGAACACGCCGCTAAGAGCCAGTGTAGAGCCAACCGATAAATCGATACCACCGGTCAGAATGACAAATAGCATGCCTACACCTAGTAGCCCAAAAACAGCCACGTGTGAGGACATGGTTAAAAAGTTACCCGTCGAGAAGTAAACCGGCGAAAGGATGGAGAAGACGATGATGATCGCAAGTAAAGCAAAAAAAGCTCTTCCTTCGAGCAAAATCTTAACGAAGTCAATGCGCTTTTTTTCTGCTTGTACGCCATTGTTATTATGATGAGACATGGTTAAACACCTATTTTTAATAATTACGCAGCAACTGATTCACCGGAAGCAGCCATAATTTCATCTTTCGATACGCCAGGACCGAATTCAGCAGTGATTCGCCCCTTGCTCATCACCAGCACCCTATGCGGTATACTCAAGCATTCACTGACTTCAGACGTTGTGAAAACCACCGCCAAACCTTGTCGCGCTCCCTGGCTCAATAATTTGAACACTTCAGCCTTGGCGCCTACATCAATGCCACGGCTTGGTTCATCTAGCATGATGACGTCAGGATCAGTCGCCAACATTTTGCCGATCACCACCTTTTGCTGATTGCCGCCGGACAATGAACCGATGCCAGCTTCGCCACCGTCTGTCTTGATGCGCACCTTATCAATTGCTGAACCGATCATTCCTGCCTCCAGGCTGGATGACGTCAGACCTTTGTGAGTAAATGCACGGATACTGGCTAGCGACAGATTCCTGCCAACTGACAGGGTGGGAACCAATCCATCACGCTGACGATCCTCAGGCACCAGTACCAGCCCTCTCTCTATTCGTTGTGCAATGTTGTAATGCGAGACATCATGTGAGTTGAGCAAAACATCTCCCTGGGACTGTCGGGTTCGCCCTGCCACACACTCCAGTAACTCCGTTCTGCCAGCACCCATCAGCCCGTAAATGCAGATAATCTCGCCTGCCTTCACGTCCAGCGAAAAGTCCTCGACCACATAACGACCTGCGACTTTATCGTCGCTTACATACAGATTCTGAATAGATAGCGCGCTGGCACCCAGCTCGTACCCTGTTGGCGGTGAACCAAGATCAAAACTCTCTCCCACCATATGCCTCACAATCCACTGCAGGTCGATGTCACAGCGCGGAGCATAAGCCGTCATCACACCATCGCGCAGCACAACGGCATGATCGGTAATCTGTAATGCTTCTTCCAAATGGTGGGAAATATAAACAATCGACACGCCCTTGCTCTTGAGGTCCTTGACGATTTTGAAAAGCGTTTCTACTTCCGTCGCACTCAAGGCAGAGGTCGGCTCATCCATAATCAAAATCCGTGAGTTCTTGGACAGTGCTCTAGCGATTTCAACGATTTGCTGCTGCCCCACGCGCAGGTCTTCGACCAGAGTGAGCGGGTGGATGGGTTCATCAAGCTCCGCCATTAGCAGCTCAGCCTGGCGCGCTTCTTCTTTATAGTCGACACTACCCCCTCCTTTAGTCAGCTCGCGACCCATAAAAATGTTGTCACGCACATTAAGGTTAGGGGCCAGGCTCAACTCCTGATGAATAATGGCAATCCCCAAGGCTTCGGCATCCGACGGCGAAGAAAAGCTGACACTTTCTCCTTCCAAAACAATTTCGCCACTCGTCTGAGTAATGACGCCAGACAAGATTTTCATCAGCGTCGACTTACCCGCTCCATTTTCGCCAAAAAGCGTTGTCACCTGCCCCCGATATATATCGAAGTTCACGTCCTTGAGGGCTTGCACGGCACCGAAACGCTTTTCAATATTGCGTGCAGAAAGAATTACCGGAGCTACTTCCACTGTTGATGTATCGATACTCATAGACGATCCTCACTCAATGATCGCTATACTCACGGGAGTAATTAGCCAGTTTTTGGGATTTATCATGGTGAAGGAGCCGACGACCTCTAACGTTTTTCCAGTTAAATCTTGCCCGGAAATATCCGCAAGCGCTTGGCGCTTCATTTCATCATTGAGTGCTGCACCGACATCCTGGTATTCGATCTGATTGGTGAAGTCACCAAATTGAATATTGCCGGTTGTATCTCTCAGCGTTGTGCCATTAATAGCTGGGCCAGTTTGTACACGAATGGCGATATCTGAAGGCACATCGGCAACATCAAGGGTGTAAGTGCCCCCCTGTCCCTCTACAGCAACGCCTGATAAAGAGACCGGTACAATATGACCGATGCTTGCGGCCACGCCGTATTTACCACCTGCCGCGCCAGCATCCTGGAGCACTTCCGGCGCCAATACCGATGCATCTACGGCATTATTCTCGACATACGCCTGAATCTCAGGAAAGGTTTCCTTAGCAAATTGCTGTGGTGAAAAACCCGCCTCGCTCTCAAGCTCCGTAAGACTAATGACTTTGGTATCAAACGCCATGAGTGCGAATAGCACTAAAATTAAAGCAGCTGTCACATAGACGCTTATACGCTTACCACCGGGCACCGAATTTAATGTCGCCGACATAACCACTCCGGTTATCATTGTATTTATAAATAAAAAGCTTTCGTAACCTACTGATCGCCAGGTATAAGCACAACCTTTAACGCGTCAGGATCATTGCGCATCATATCCAACCCTTGGTGGAATTTATTCAACGGAAGTTTATGTGTAACAACATGATTCGTTGGAAAATCACCATTCCCGATACCTTCAATCACAAGCGGATAGCAATAAGGGCCTAGATGCGCACCTAATATATCCAGTTCTTTACGATCACTGATAATGCTCCAATCGACAGTCACAGGCTCTTTGAATACGCTGAATTCGACGAAACGACCAAGTTTACGAATCATATAGAGACCTTGCTCTACTGACTTAACGGCACCAGTAGCCTCAATATAGATATCGCAGCCGTAGCCTTCTGTTATGCTTTTCACGTAGTCAACAACATCGACGTCAGCAGGATTCAAAACGATGTCGGCACCAAATTGTTTGGCAAGTTCTAAACGCTTATTATTGAGATCCAGAACGACCAGTTTCGAAGGCCCGGATTTTTTGATCGCGCCGATCATTCCTAGCCCTAGCGTTCCCGCTCCGGAGAGGACAACCACGTCACCCAGCTCAACCTGCGCACGCTTTACCGCGTGTAACGAACACGCATAGGGTTCAATAAGAACCGCTTTTTCCATCGGAATCTCATCGGGCAGCTTGTGATTAATCGCCTCTTTGGGGAAGACCATATAATCGGCCATCCCCCCGTTCACGTTATGCTGAAACCCATAGACATCGTGCTTTTCGCACATCCAGTACTGCCCACGGTTACAGAAACGACACTCCCAACAAGGCACAATTTGCTCAGAAATAACGCGGTCGCCGATCTCCAGGTTCTTAACCCCCTCACCCAAAGCCATCACGTGACCAATAAACTCATGACCTGGAATCATCGGTGCCTTGATGTAGGCGGGCTGAGTCTCATCGCCCCAAAAGCTGGGGGCGCCTTCGTAGGCCTTGAGGTCGCCTGCGCAGATCCCGCATGCTTCGACCTTAATCAGCACTTCACCTTCTCCCACCTCGGGCACGTCCACCTCTTCAAGGCGATAATCACCAGGCGCGTAGGCGACCACGGCTTGCATGGTCAGTGGTAGTTCAGCGTGATTGTTGTTATCAGCGTTATGCATTGCTCACTCCTAATGCTTCTCGTGTTGTCTTTCTGCACTGGCGTTACAAAAGTTCCTAACGTGTACATATGAATTAACTACCTTAAGCGTAGCCGAGTCAATTCATAATGATGTCTTTTATTATTATACTTTAGGATCATCTCGCAAGCCGCTGATAATAATAATTAATTTATATTTTTGGAATTATTTGCCATAAAAAAGAAGTGAAGGTAAGTGGTAGACGACATTCTATATGATCGATGATTGTTCAAATGTTCACATAGAGATTGCTATCGACAAGCACCACTTACAAGCATCTCTCCGCGAAGGGCCGGTATACTTCACGGCGAACAAATGAATGCGGGAAAGAATCTAGAAGGAAAACAAGCAGGCTTCCGAGCTCGGCCGGTCATATTTAAGCCTGCAAGCTGTCGGGCAATGGCCATACATCACGCGCGCACTTCGCTCTGAGTCGCCTCATCAAGCCGCAGTATAGTGTGCGCATTGGTGACACTAGTCGCCAAAGTATCGATAACCCCGGTACGTAGCGCACCTAGAATACCAACCGCTTTGGTATTCTCGCTGGCGATAGCGATAACATCTGGAATGCGCGTGAGATCCTGGATATTGAGGCCTACCACACGCCCCTGCATCTGCGTCGCCGAAGGCTGCCCATGGATATCGATAAAGTCATAACCCATCATATCGCCCACTGTCCCGGAGAGCCGTGCTTCAGCAATTTCCTGGGCGGAAAACCACCCCATACGCACCATATTACTGTCTTCACTCACGTCGCCGACACCAATCAACGCCGTATCCGCGCGCCGGGCGCGATCCAATGTCTGACGCACGGTGGAATTTTCATACAGCGCATCCCTTACCTCACCGCTCTGCACCAGCGCTGGGGCATAAAGGGTCTCACTATCCCCGCCAAATCGACTCGCCAAACGCCGACAAATATGATCGGGGTTCATATGCTCCCCCGCACGCAACGAGCCACCAATCGCGCATACAAAAGAAACATTTAACGACTCTGCCAGGAAAACATTATCGGCCACGGCGGCGACGTTACGCCCCATACCCACGGCGACGATCTGGCCGTCATTCAAACTACGTGAAAGATGATCGGCCACCAGACTCGCTACACCTGAGCGCTGCACATCAGGATCAGCGTTATCCAACGCAATCAGCGCTCGCTTCAGACCAAAGCGTCGCTTTAGTTCCTGCTCAATCTCTATGCTAACGGAACGATGTAAGCGCACCCGAACATCCACAATCCCCTCTGCCTGTGCGCGCTTGAGCAGCCGGCCTATTCGCACTCGCGAATGCCCAAGTCGGTTAGCAATAGCTTCTTGCGTCTCCCCTTGCACATAGTAGAGCGTTGCAATCTCTGTCATTAAGTCAATGTCAGCAGCGTCTTGACCATTCATCCTCGGCATCCAGGGGTTGTTGAAAGGCATGTATCATGTCAGCTTGCCTGACACTTTTTCAATACAGGAATCAGCGCCTGAATAATCAGCGCCAATGAAACCGAACCGGCATCAGGCGTACCCAAGCTTTTTTCAGCCAATGGACGCGCGCGCCCAACCCGGGGGGTAAGTTTCGCGGTGGCCTCAGCCGCTTCACTCGCCACACGTGCAGCATATTCCCAGCAAGCTAATGCTCCCCGACCATTCTCAGCCTCCTGCGATAGCGCATCGGCAAAAGGTACCAACACATCGACCAGGGTCTTATCGCCCACCGCTGCCTTGCCGAATGCCATTACCTGCTGACGGGCCCCAAAAACGCCAGCAGCGAGACGCTGACTTGAAAGGGGCTTCTCATTACCAAGCGACTCCCCTATCGCTTTTAAGATAACCCGCCAGATAGCACCAGAGGTGCCACCCGCCTTATCCGACCAGCGCTGACCAGCCCAGTGGAGCACTGTCTCCGCACCGGCTCCTCCATCCAAAGCTTCTCTGGCCGCTTCAAGCGCAGACTGACTGCCGCGCTGCATACCAATACCGTGATCGCCATCGCCCGCCACCGCATCAATCTGACCCAACATTTCGCAATTTTCATCGACGGTACTGGCGAGCACTCCAAGTGCTTCCACAACACCGGTGGCTAATTGTCGCGAAGCATCGCTAGCCTCGGGAATTTCATCTTGAGTAACCACCTCAACTTCTGCCGGATCCAGCGTCTGCGCTGGCGTCACACTGCCTTTTCGATAGCCCGGCGCATCCGCCGCAGCGGTCCATAACGGCTCCATATTCTTATCAAGCCAGAACAGCGTCAGCGAAACCCCGGCCATATCAAGACTGGTCACCAGCTCGCCCACATCCGGCTCTACGATGATAAGACCGGCCTCCTGCAGCAATTCGTCGACTTTACGATAAATAACGAACAGCTCTTCATACTTGACGGTGCCCAAACCATTGAGTATTGGCGCCACCCTCGCCCCTTTGATGCTGATACCTTCTGGGACTTCTTCCAACAACCGGTCGACAAGAACCCTGGCCAACCCGTCCGCGGAAGGGATATCGGTCTCACTAATGCCCGGCTCACCGTGAATTCCCAGCCCGATCGCCATTCTTCCTTTGGGGACATGAAAGAGCGAATCAGCTGCCCCAGGTAACGTGCACCCCTCAAATGCCACACCAAAAGAACGTGTACAGCGATTTGCCTCCTTCGCCACTCGAACCACTTCTTCCAGTGATGATCCCTTTTCTGCGGCAGCGGAGGCAGCTTTAAAGACGGTTAAATCCCCTGCGATACCTCGGCGCTTATCGAATTCGTCCAAGGGTGCGCTCGCCACATCATCCGTCACTAATACGATTTCACAGGCAATACCTTCAGCGATTAAACGCTCACGCGCCTCACCAAAATGCAGTACATCGCCCGCATAATTACCAAAGGAAAGCAGTACACCACCGCCGTTGTTAGCGGCTTTGGCGACAGAATAAACTTGTTGTGCAGAAGGCGAGCAAAACAGGTTACCCATGACGGCGCCGTGTGCTAATCCTTGCCCGACCAATCCCGCGAAGGTTGGGTAGTGGCCACTGCCACCTCCGATGACAACCGCGACAGTATCCGGCTGACTACGCGTACTGCGCACAACACCTCCCGGCACCGCCATCAGCTTGTCACGATTGGCAGCTACCAAGCCTAACCGGGCTTCTTCAGGGAAATCATTCGGGTCGTTAAATAGGCGTGTCATTGTTATATCCTCCGAAGCGAGCACAGACCGTGTTATCACAGCTTGCTTGGCGTTGTTGTTACTATGTGGTTATAAATCAGTGTCGGCGAATGCCAGCGACTTATGCTTACCGGGCACTCATCCGAGACTCATACTCTGCAATCCTGGCTATTTTTAATTCAGATGGCCCACCTGAAAACGTACTGCCCAAAAAGGTCGATACAATCGACTTAGCGAGTTCGTGCCCGACCACCCTCCCCCCTAATGTGACGATCTGTGCATCATTGCTGGTTCTGGCCTTACCAGCCGAATAGGTATCATGTGCCTGTGCAGCGCGGATGCCGGGTACCTTATTGGCAGAAATAGCCACCCCGATTCCCGTCCCACATACCAGCACGGCCCGATCGAAGCGACCCTCCTTAATCGCCGTGGCCACCTCAAAGGCAACATCGGGATACAGCACCGGTTCTGCATTAAAAGTACCAAAATCCTCGACTTCATAGCCTAGCTCACGGACATGGCCAATGAGAATTTCTTTCAGCTCGTAAGCCGCCTCATCACCGCCAATCGCGACTTTAAGAGAATGTGTCACATTGGGCATTCATGCTCTCCCTTCCAGAAAATAGAAACGTGAACGACTGACAGTGATAAGCACCACTTCACAGCTACCAATCGTCTACTGACGCTATTCAATTTATCACCTGCCTATCATTTGTAAACACATTGATCATAAGATCATGGCTTTCTAAGTACGGAAGGAAGGACGGTTAAATGGCAAAAAATACGCAAACAACTGTTTTTAAATGAAAACAAAACAAACACCGCTGACAAAACAAAGAGTTATACTTTTGTTTGATAGCTGTAACACGGGTGCTCCTAGCGACTGGATTTGACTAAATCGCCAAAAATGATCAATCATTTGATCGGATACCGTTCATTTTTTAAGGAGAGTCGACTATGTCGCTTCTGGATGGATTACGCGAACACTCACTGGTCGTGGCCGACACGGGCGACCTGGATGCCATAAAGCGCTATCAACCACAGGACGCCACCACTAACCCCTCTTTGATACTCAAGGCCTTCGAGCTGCCTCGTTATCAAGAGATGATCGATAGAGTGCTCGCTGAATCACGTCGTGATGAGAACGACCCGAGCCGAATAGTTGACCAGCTTTCAGTGGCGATCGGCGGGCAAATTGCCAACGTGATACCTGGACGAATATCAACAGAGGTGTCCGCACACCTTTCTTTTGATTCCCAAGCCAGTATCCGCAAGGCCTACGAACTGATTGAGCGCTACGAGAAACTAGGGATTAACCGCAACCGCGTGCTGATCAAGCTTGCGTCTACCTGGGAAGGGATCCGTGCGGCTGAGCAACTCGAGCGCGAGGGGATCAACTGCAACTTGACGCTCTTGTTCAGCGATGCTCAGGCGCAGGCCTGCTTTGATGCAGGGGTATATCTGATCTCGCCCTTCGTTGGCCGCGTTAGCGATTGGTACCAAAAGGCGACAGGTAAGCAGTTCACGCCAGAAGACGATCCTGGCGTGCTATTCGTAAAAGGGATTTGCGAGAGGGCTGACGCTGGTCGTTACGACACAGTCGTTATGGGGGCAAGTTTCCGTACCATCGATCAGGTCCTGACGTTGGCGGGCTGCCATCGCCTGACCATTTCTCCCGCACTGCTAGAGCAGCTTGATAGCATGGTGGGAGAAGTGGCCTCCAACATCCAATCACAATCTGTCACCCACGAACCATCCACACCGCTATCAGAAGCAGCGTTTCGTTGGCAGCATAACCAAGATGCCATGGCCAACGAGATGCTGGCTGACGGGATCCGCCGTTTCGCCTGCGACCAACAGACATTAGAGTCGCTGATCACGCAACGCTTGGCTGCTCGCGCCTAACGACAAGCTATCCAATATAACAAGCTACTCAATATAACAACCAAGGTACCACTGATATGAATAACCGTTTTGAGCTGGCCAATGCCATTCGCGCCCTTTCCATGGATGCCGTCCAGAAGGCCAAGTCCGGCCATCCGGGCGCGCCCATGGGGATGGCGGATATTGCCGAAGTGCTGTGGAATGACCACCTCAAGCACAACCCCGAAGACCCGAAATGGGCCGATCGTGATCGGTTCGTGCTGTCC